>JAFSSV010000160.1 GCA_017450825.1 Synergistaceae bacterium | reverse complement strand
GGGTTTGCCCGGAAATTTTTTTTCGGCGGCTTGAATGGAATCTAAACTGATTTGAATTTTATACGGCCGCCAGTAGTCGTCTTGATCTGAAAACATTACGTAATCGGCCGTAGCGTACTGCATGATATGCAAAAAATTTTTCGTAGGGTGCTTGCATATCGCCGAGTCTTGAATGATTTTTATAACGCCCGGGAATTTTTCGGCATAGCTTTGAATTATCTTGAGCGTGTTGTCGCTTGAGCCGTCATCACGAATAAGAATTCTAAAATCTTTAAAGCTCTGAGCCAGTATCGAGTCAAGCTGTTCGGCTATAAATTCTTCGCCGTTGTAAGTTGCAAGCAAAATATCTACCTTGGCCAATTTAATTTCCTCCGTTTGAAATTTAAGTTTTTAATTTTTTTCATTATCTCACATTATAAAAAATCTTTTTTGAAGCCTCCGTCTTTTCTTATGAATGCTATAATCAAAATTCGATTTACAGAATAAAAAAAATTATTTTTACATGGAGGTTTTTTTTATGAGTCCTGAAAAATCCAGAGAAACTTTTGCCAGTCGTCTTGGCTTTATTTTCCTGTCTGCAGGCTGTGCGATTGGTCTGGGAAACGTTTGGCGTTTTCCGTTTATCACTGGCAAGTACGGCGGAGCAGCGTTTGTTCTGTTGTATATATTTTTCTTGTTGTGCTTTGCTATGCCAATAATGGTAATGGAATTTGCCGTGGGCAGAGCTTCACAGCGCAGCGCATCGCGTTCGTTTGCCGTACTAAGACCCGATCATAAAATCTGGTCGTTATGGGGTTACGTTGCCTGGATTGGGAATTATATTCTCATGATGTTTTACACAACCGTAACAGGCTGGATGTTAGCTTATACGTATTATGCCGCGGCCGGGAAGCTTTCCGGGCTTGACGCTAAAGCTATCGGAGACACCTTCGGAGGCCTGCTTGCGAGTCCGTACGAGCTGGTTTTCTGGATGGGCTTGAGCGTAGTTATCGGCGGCTGTGTCTGCTGGGGAGGTCTTAGGAACGGTGTTGAAAGAATTACTAAGTACATGATGGGCGCTCTTCTCGTTCTCATGCTTGCTCTTGCTGTAAGAGCTTTAACTCTTGAGGGAGCAGAGAATGGGATCGAATTTTATCTGAAGCCCGACTTCGATAAATTATTTTCAGAGGGTTTCGGAACGACTGTATATGCGGCGCTTGGGCAGGCGTTTTTTACGCTAAGTCTTGGAATTGGATCTATGGCAATTTTCGGAAGTTATATTAAAAAAGATCGAAGCCTCTTAGGTGAAAGTATTTTAGTAACGGGGCTTGATACTTTCGTAGCTCTTACAGCCGGATTAATAATTTTCCCGGCCTGTTTTGCTTACGGGATCAACCCCAACGCCGGCCCGGGATTAATTTTTGTCACGCTCCCGAACATGTTTAACTACATGCCCAACGGAAGATTCTGGGGCGCTTTGTTCTTTTTATTCATGAGTTTCGCTGCTCTTTCTACGGTTATAGCTGTCTTTGAAACTATCGTAGCCTGTTTTATGGATCGCCTTGGCTGGCCTAGAAAAAAATCTGTATTGTTCATGAGCCTTACGGTATTTATTTTTTCAATTCCATGTGCATTAGGCTTTAACGTATGGTCTGGCTTTCAACCTCTTGGTCCCGGTTCCGGCGTTCTTGACCTTGAAGATTTTATCGTGAGCAATAACTTATTGCCTTTCGGTTCAGTCGTTTATTTGCTGTTCTGTGTAACGCGCTACGGCTGGGGCTGGGACAATTTCATTAAAGAAGCTGACGAGGGCAAGGGCTTAAAATTCCCGAAGGCTTTACGTGCTTACTTTACTTATGTTGTTCCGGTTATCGTTCTTATAATTTTGGGCGTTGGATATTATCAGACGTTCGCAAAATAATTTTTTTATTTTTTTAAAGAGAGAGAGTTTTTTTAATGGAAAATCAAAAGTCACGCGAGACTCTTGGCAGCAGACTTGGATTTATTTTTCTTTCGGCCGGCTGTGCTATAGGTCTTGGCAATGTATGGCGCTTCCCTTTCATAACAGGCCAGTACGGCGGAGCGTTTTTTGTGTTGATTTATATATTGTTTCTGTTGTTGTTTGCTTTGCCTATTCTTGTAATGGAATTCGCAGTGGGAAGGGCCTCACAAAGAAGCGTAAGCCAATCATTTGAAGTCTTGGCCCCCGGAAAAAAATTATGGTCATTATGGGGTTATGCAGGCTGGATTGGCTGCTGTCTTTTAATGATGTATTACACTGTTGTAGCCGGCTGGATGCTGGCTTATACGTGCTATTCATTAGCCGGGACTCTTGAGGGCTTAACGCCTGAACAAGTCGGCGGAGTTTTTGGTTCGCTTGTTTCTGATCCTGAAAGGACGGCCTTATGGTTATATGCGGCTGTATCTATTGGCTTTGTAGTTTGCTGCGCAGGGCTTCGAGCCGGAGTCGAACGCGTAACAAAAATCATGATGGCCGGATTATTAATAATCATGATCGCTTTAGCCGTAAGATCCGTAACTCTGCCGGGCGCTGAAAAAGGTTTGAGCTTTTACTTGAAGCCGAGCTTGGAGAATTTAACTGAAAAGGATTCTGGAACAGTGTATATGCTGCTCTTGGCCAGTCATATTTCACGCTTGGACTTGGGGTCGGAAGCATGGCAATTTTTGGAAGTTACATAAGCAAAGAAAAATCTTTAATGGGGGAAAGCTTAATCGTCACTGTCTTAGATACTTTTGTAGCTCTTACGGCGGGATTAATAATTTTCCCGGCCTGCTTTGCTTACGGTATCAACCCCGGAGCAGGCCCCGGATTAATTTTCGTGACCCTTCCGAACATGTTTAACTCCATGCCCAACGGGCGTATATGGTCAACGTTATTTTTCCTGTTCATGAGCTTCGCGGCTCTTTCTACAGTTATAGCCGTCTTTGAAAATATAATTGCCTGCTTCATGGATCGCTTCGGCTGGGGAAGAGTCCGAGCTTCAATCGTTACATGCGTAGGAATTTTTATTTTGTCATTGCCCTGTGCATTCGGCTTTAATATCTGGTCAAGTTTCCAGCCTTTTGGAGAAGGCTCGAACGTTTTAGATCTTGAAGACTTTATCTTGAGCAATAATATTTTGCCCATAGGCACGACGATTTATTTATTATTCTGTGTGACGCGTTACGGCTGGGGCTGGGATAATTTTATCAAAGAAGTTGACACCGGCACGGGCTTAAAGTTCCCTAAGTTCCTTCGCGGCTATTTAACGTACGTTGTCCCTGTAATAATTTTAATTATTTTTGTCGTGGGATATTGGGAAAAATTTTTCTAATTTTTAAGCAGCCTTGATAATTTCAGCAGGCCTCTATGTTATAATTACGCAAAATAATTTTAACAGGGAGGTAAAAATCAAATGACGAAATATGTTTGCACAGTATGCGGTTATGTGTACGACCCCGATGTCGGCGATCCCGATAACGGTATAGCCCCCGGCACGCCTTGGGAGGAAGTTGCTGAAGATTGGGTATGCCCGCTTTGCGGTGTAGGAAAGGATATGTTCGAGGCTCAATAAAAAATTTTTTTATAGCCTCTTGGGTAGAACGAAAAAAAATCCCCGTCATTAAGGCGGGGGTTTTTATTTTGCTTTTTAATATTTCAGAGTCGGTTTATTCTGAAGGACGGCGCTTCCGTTTTTGGCGAAGCCTATAGTCATAGCTGTTATATATTTCTCAAGGAATTGTGAAATTTCAGCATCGTTCATTTTTAAATCGAGCTTTGAAAGCGCTCTGTTAATAACTGAAAAGAGATTTAATTTGCTCAAGTGATTGTCTTCGATCTCGTGAATGACTTCTTGCAGTACGACTTCTGTTTTTAATTCGATATTGCCGGCCATGAAGAACTCGTCAATATAAAAGAACGGAATGTCGTTATTCTGGAGTCTTTGATAGTAAGCCTGTGAGCAGTTGTCATATTCAAGCATGACAAGAAATTTTACTTCGGGCGTAAGCTCAATGAGCGGCCAGAAATCGCAGTCGCTTGAAATTATTATTGCGCTGTCAATCGGATTGCCTTCAGCTTTGCTTTCTGCTATTTCCCTGTAAAATTTTATAGTGAGTGCTACGTCAACAGCGGATTTCTCGTCTTTGACTCTGTCCGTCAAATAATATTCAAGCGGAAGATTTTCATTGCGCCGGAGCGCCCGCCATTGTGACGAAGTATGCTCGTCATCGACTAATAAGATCTTGGAAATTTTTTCGAGCATTCCTTTAGCGTCAAGATCTTTTATTATGCCGATTACTTTACATGGATCAGCGTTCTCACAGTCAACGGCGATAATGACTCGCCCGGCCGCGCTTAAAAATTCTTCGGGATTGGTCAAGGCTGCGTCGCCGGCTTCGGTGACCTTGCTCATGTCATAAAATTTATCACGGTTGCGTTCGTAAAGGATAGGCAAGAATTTTGCGTCGTCGCGCAAGATATTTCCGTCGCCGTCATCGGGGTACCAGTTAATAAAAGCCTGATAAGGGTATAAATCTCTGAACTCGCTGTAACTTCGGGCGGCTTCCTTGTTGCCTTCGACAGTGTTGCCTTTGTTAATAAAAAATAAATTCCGGATATAAGGCCATTTGATCCAATCGGGCAGGAATTTTTGACAGTTCGGGACGTGGGGCAATAAATAATTATGAACGTCAACGATATATTCATCGAGTCGCCGGCGGGCGCGAACAAAATTGATCCCGTCTTCTTCGAGGGCTTTTAAAGCGTCCTGCGGAACGAGATCGGGTATTGAGTCCAGATTTTTTATATCGGAGTTCATTTCTGTAAAGATTGCTTTGAAATTTCTTTGTAATTTTGTTCGGAGGCGGCATAAATTTCTAACTATGCGGGCTTCTTTGTCCTGATTCATTTCGTCATAGACGCTTCGATAAAATTGCGGGTTCATATTTTCGATCTGGCCTATTCCAAAATATTTGTCGTCGATCCCGATTAAGAAAGCTACTTTTGAAACTATGTCCCGCTTGGTACGGTCTTGAATAGTTTTTATAGCCGTCGTTGGCAAATTCTCTGAGAAATTCTGCAACGATGCTCTCTTTTCGTCATCGAGCAGACTCCCAATACTTAACTCGCTCATAATATTTTTTTACATCTTCTTTCTTGAGATTAATTCTTTATTAATTATAACGATCTCCAGCTTTTGAATCCTTTGCCTAAGACTTCAGAAGCATCGCAGATTGAAACAAAAGCTTTCTCGTCATGTTCTTTCAAAAATCTTTTTAATGATACAACGTGCCGCGGAGCAAGCAGTGTTATCAAAACCGGTCTTGGCTGTCCGGTGTAGCCGCCTCTGCCTTCGAGTCTTGTTACTCCCTTGCCAAGAGAATTAATAAACGTGCTGACTTCGTCTGGCTTATTAGTAATTATTATTGCCTGCTTGCGTTTGTCGAAGCTTCGCGTTACGCTGTCAACTGTAACGCCGTTTACATAGAGTCCGACGGCCCCATACACGACAGCTTCAAGTCCTACAACTCCGATTGAAAGCGCAAGTATAAATAAATTTATAAAAATCGAAAAGCTCCCGATCTCAATTCCGTGTCGCCGCCTCAAAGCTACGGCAAGAAAATCTGTTCCTCCGCCCGAGCCTCCGATATTAATCAGCATACCTCCTGCAGAGCCTTTTAATAATCCTGTTATAACCGTCGCCATAAATTTATCGTCCGGAAGTGAAAGCGGAAAATAAGCAAATACAGAAAGCATTGTCGAAAAACTTGCTATCGCCAAGACGGTAAGAGCTAAAAATCTTGCGTTTAAATCTTTCCAAGTCCATGCTACTAAAACTAAATTTCCGATTAAGATTACCCAGTTCGGAGAAATCCCAAAAATATAATTAGTAAGAACTGCTATTCCAGATACTCCCAAGTCCGGGAATTTATAATGCAGCGTGAAATATCTTACAGCAAAGGCCTGAATAGTACTGGCAATAAATACCATAAGCGCCGCTTGCCAGTCTTCTTTTATAAGTATCCAGACACGGGACAAAACTGTTTTTAAAAAATGTTTCATGTTAAAAAAAATTTCCTTTCAATCTGTTAAAAATTTTTTGTAATCTTGATTATAACAGTCGAAAGGAATTAATTTGCCTGCTAAAAAAATTTTTTAGGAATACCCCCTCGCCACTCTGTGGCCATCTTGGAAAGCCTCCTTTTTTAGCATAACCCCCTCGCCACTCTGTGGCCCTCTTGGAAAGTAACCCCCCTGTCAACAAGTTGACATCCCCCCTTTCAGGGGGGACGAGAGAGTTCTTCAAGATATTCTATTTTTGCGACACCTTGCCTCCCCTGAAAGGGGAGGTGGCCTGAAGGGCCGGAGGGGTTATTGTTATAGTAAAAGCACTTGAAAATAACCCCTTCGCCACTCTGTGGCCCTCTTGGAAAGCCCCCTTTTTTAGAAAGAACCCCCTCGCCAGCAAGCTGGCCCTCTCCCCCTTCACAGGGGGCGCAAGGATTTCTTCGACATCTTTTATTCCCTCTACCCCTTGCCTCCCCTGTGTAAGGGGAGGTGGCTGACCGAAGGGAGGTCGGAGGGGTTATTGTTATAGTAAAAGCACTTGAAAATAACCCCTTCGCCACTTCGTGGCCCTTTTGGAAAGTAACCCCCCTGTCAACAAGTTGACATC
>JAFSSV010000159.1 GCA_017450825.1 Synergistaceae bacterium | reverse complement strand
TTTTTCAACACCTTCTATTTCCTTTACACTCTTGCCTCCCCTGAAAGGGGAGGTGGCCGAACGAAGTGAGGTCGAAGGGGTTGTAGTTAGAAAAAAGGGGAGGTGCCTGAGTGAAGCGAAGGCGGAGGGGTTGTGATTAAAAAAAGGGGAGGTGGTGAACGAAGTGAACCGGAGGGGATTGTTAATTCACAGCCTGCTATAAAATACAGTTCTGAAAAATATTTTTTGATTATATTCCCATGTTTTTCAGCAAAAAAATTTTTCTTCTTATTAAATAGTAAGCTGTCATAGTAGCGACTCCGGTTATAAGCCATGAGACAGGGTAAACATCCATAAGAAAAGCAAAACTGTTATAAATTTTAAAGACCGTGTAGACCCATATAATTCTAAGCACGCAGCAGCCCAATAAAATTATTACGGTAGGAAGCGTTGAATATCCCATGCCGCGCAAAGCGCCGCCGCTGATCTCGTAGATATTGCACATCCATAAAAAAGCTACGGCGTGGAGCATTCTAATCTCTGCGTACTCTAAGACTTCCGGGTTGAGCGTGTAGAGGCTCAAAATTTCTGTCCGCCAGACCGCGCAGATTAAACTTGCAAGCCCCGTAAAAAATAATCCTGCTGTCATTGTGAGATTAAAAACTTTTTTACAGCGTTCAAGATTTCCGGCCGCAAAATTCTGTGACGTGAAAGTCACTACAGATTGAGTGAAAGCTGCAACGAAATAATATACTAAGAAGTCAAAGTTCAAAGCCGCGGCACTTCCAGCCGAAGCAAATGAGCCAAGACCATTTATAGCTGTCTGAATAGTTACATTTGAAATTGAAAATAACGAGCCTTGAATTCCAGCCGGGAGTCCTACTTTTAAAATTTGAGTCACGTAGATTTTTTTAATTGATAAATTTTTGAAGCTGAACTTGAAAGGCCCTTCCTCGTGAATTAAAAAATACATAACCATAAGTGCGCTTACGATATTTGAAATTACAGTAGCAAGGGCAACGCCTACGACACTGAGTTTAAAAATTATCACGAAGATCAAATTTAAAATTAGATTCACGACTCCTCCGGTTGCCAGACACCATAGAGGGCGGCTGCTGTCGCCTTTGCTTCTTAGGATAGCCGAGCCGAAGTTATAAAGCATAATGAAGGGAGTTCCTAAAAAATAAATTCTGAAATAAATTACGGCCAAGTTAATAATATCCGGCGGGGTGTTCATGAGCGTGAGCAAAGGCCGAGCGACGCTCAAGCCCCAAGCGATTAATAACACGCCGCTGATTAAAGCTATAGAAATTGAAGTGTTAATAGCATCTTGAATTTTTACTTGATCGTTCTTGCCGATATATTTTGCTACGAGTACGTTAGCTCCTATGGAGAGTCCAACAAAAAGATTTACCATTAAATTTATCGCTGCTCCGTTTGAACCTACGGCGGCCATAGCCTGCGGACTGTCGAAGCGTCCGACGACGGCAACGTCTGCTGAATTAAATAGCTGCTGTAAGATCATACTTGCGGCCAAGGGTAAAGAGAAAATTAAAATTTTGTCCAGTAACGAGCCGTTAAGCATATCAATTTTATGACTGTAATTCTTTTTGACTTTTAATGGCATGAGAAATCTCCTAAGAAAAATTTTTGAAAAGTATCATAGCACTGTCACAAAAAATTTTATTGCCTGTAGAGATTTTTATATTATAATTTTCTCATTCACGTTTTAATTCAACCATACCTGAAAAAATTTTTCATCGAAGGAGTTTTCCCGGGATTTATGACTGACTACGAGGCAATACTCTTGGAGGAGTCTCAGCCTGAAGATATCGAGAGTCAAAATGATTATGACGGACTCTGGAAAGATTTTATACAAGTTTTCTGGCGGGAGATACTCAAGAGATTTTTACCGAAGCTTTACAAAGACGCAGACTTGAACAGGGAGCCTGAATTTCTTGATAAAGAATTTCGGGACTTGTTAGGTGACTCTGAGTTTGAAGACGAGAAGGCTCCTAAAAGATTCGTTGATAACTTGCTGAGAATTTTTCTCAAGGACGGCGGGGAAGAATGGGTCTTGCTTCATATTGAGATACAAGGGCCGGGCGGCGAAAATTTTTCGCTTAGAATGTTCCGTTATTATTGCCTGATATTTACTCACCACAACAGAGCGCCGGTAGCATTAGCGATCTTGACGGCCAAGCGTCCTAAGAAAGAGTCTGTGCCTGGAATTTACGAAAAAAATTTATACGGGACTGAAGTTCTGTATAAATATAACGTTGTGAAGGCTTACGAGCTTTCAGACGAGGAACTTACGGCGAGCGACAGTCTTGTAGATTTATTTATCTACGCCTTAAAAATTGAAGAACGTTATAAAAAATCTGAAAAAATAAAATTTGGTTACGCGAGAAAAGTTTATAGACTTCTTGAAAAGAAAAATTTTTCTAAGCAAGACAGCAGATTTTTATTTTTTATTCAAAGGGCAATCAGATTAAAATCTGAATTGTATGAGAAGCTCATGAACGAGAAAAGAATAATAGAGAATGGAGGCAAGATTATCATGAGAGAAAAGACTCCAGCTGAAAAGATTTTTGAAAAGGGTAAAGCGGAAGGCCTAGAAGAGGGCAAAGCGGAAGGTAAAGCGGAAGGCCTAGAAGAAGGCAGAGCGGAAGGCCTAGAAGAAGGCAAAGCGGAAGGTTTCTTAGAAACAGTCAAGTCTTTAATAAGCAGCGGACTCTTCAATGACGAGCAAATCGCTACGGCTCTTCACAAGCCCCTAGAAAATATAAAAGCTATTAGGAAGGAACTCGAAGCCGCTACAGTTTAAGAACAAGAGGCAAGATTATCATGAGAGAAAAGACTCCGGCGGAAAAGATTTTTGATGCTGGCTTTGCTATAGGCTTTATAAAAGGTTTTAAAGAAGGGTTCAAGGAGGGGTACAAAGAAGGAAGGACTCTTGCAGTCAAGTCTTTCATGCTCAGCGGTCTTCTAAATGACGAACAGATAGCCGCGGCTCTTCATAAGCCCCTCGAAAATATCAAAGCTATTAGGAAGGAACTCGAAGCGGCTACGGTTTAAGAATAAAAAAATTTAAAAGGAGATAACAAATAAAAATGAAGCTGATCTTTCTTGATATCGACGGAACACTAACAGTCCCCGGCGAAAACACTCCGCCCCCAAGCGCTGTTGACGCTATTAAAAAAGCACGGGCCAACGGTCATAAAGTTTTCCTGTGCACCGGAAGAAATCCCGATATGCTCCGACCATTATTAAAATACCAGTTTGACGGTTTTATTTCTTGCGCCGGAGGCTACGTGGTCGTAGGAGAAAAATATGACCAGATCTTATACGATCACCCAATGACTAACGAACAGCGCGATACAGCTTTAAAAGCCCTCCACGATCACGGCGTATTCTGTACAATCGAAGCAGAGGGTGGCTCTTGGGGCGATGAAAATCTCGGCAGCTTCCTTAGCTCTCAAGGCCCAGGCAACAGCGAAATCGAACGCTGGCGAAAAGCTCTCTCCGCTAACCTCGGCATAAAACCCATGAGCGAATACGACGGCTCGCCAGTCTATAAGGTCGTAATAATGTGTCTGGAAATGTCACAGCTTGATGAAGCAAAAAAATTACTCGGCGACAAATTCAATTTTGTTGTTCAGGAAGTCAAAGCCCCTAGCTGTATAAACGGTGAAATTATTAATAAAGAATTCGACAAGGGCAAAGGCGTTGAAATTATCTGCAAAAAATTTAACGTACCTGTCAGCGAAACTATAGGCTTCGGCGACAGCATGAACGATTTAGAAATGATACAGACAGTCGGCACCAGCGTCTGTATGGCAAACGGCGCGGAAAAACTCAAAGAGCTTTCTGATATTGTATGCCCATCAGTAAGCGATGACGGTTTAGCCAAGGCGTTTGCAGATTTAAATTTAATTTAAAATTTTTTCAGGAGGTTTTTTTACTATGGCTTTAGACTATAGGAAGTGTGCGGAAGAAATAGTTTCCCACATCGGCGGACGTGAAAACATCGTCCAGGCAGCTCACTGCGCTACACGACTCAGGCTCGTTATCAAGGACAACGGCAAAGTTGACAAATCCGCCCTTGAAAACGTTGACGGCGTGAAAGGCATGTTCGAAAACAACGGCCAGCTTCAGTTGATAATCGGCACTGGAACAGTCAACAAAGTTTACGCTGAATTCTTGAGCGTCACCGGCATGACCGAAGCTACTAAAGACGACGTTAAGGCCGCGGCCGCTGCTGGACAGCCGATCTGGAAGAGAATTTTAAAGGCTATCGGTGACGTTTTCGTTCCGATTTTGCCGGCTATCGTTGCTTCTGGTTTAATGATGGGCTTTGTAGAGGCTATGGGTAAAGTTTATCCAGAGTTCGCCAGCACTTCATGGTATGACTTCTTAGACATGGTAGCTAATACAGCTTTCGCTTACCTGCCTGTTATCGTAGCAATTTCAGCGGCAAGAGTCTTCGGCGGAAATACTTTCTTAGGTGCCGTAATCGGTCTTGCTATGATCCATGCCAACTTGGTCAACGCGTGGGTAGTCGGTACGCTTTCTGAAATTCCTATGTGGAACTTCGACATCTTCGGCTATATTGTAAACGTTCAGAAGGTCGGCTATCAGGGACACGTTATCCCGGTCATTATTGCCGTATGGTTAATGTGTGCAATCGAGAAATGGTTACACAAACATACGCCGGAAATGATTGACTTGTTTGTCGTCCCGTTCACTACAGTTTTATGCACTCCATTCTTCACGTTCACAATCATTGGCCCGTTCTTTGCATGGCTTGAGTCTCAGGTCTTGGCCGGAGCGCAGAT
>JAFSSV010000158.1 GCA_017450825.1 Synergistaceae bacterium | reverse complement strand
CAACCCCCTCCGGCCCTTCTGGCCACCTCCCCAAGGGGAGGCTTTGTGTCACAAGAATCTTAGCCTCCCTCGGGGGAGGGGAACCGCTTGCGGTGGTGGGGGTTCTTTAAAAGAAGGCCAGCTTGCTGACAGGGGATTATTTAACATAACCTCCCTTCCGGCCTAACTAGTACTAATTAAATTTTGCTAAGAAATTTTCGATTAACTTTCTTGCTATGCTTGCGCGGTCGGGAATGTTCATGCGGCGAATCTCTTCGGGCGAAAAAAATCCGGCATCAGAAATCTCAAGGCCGTCCGGCTTAACTTCTCCGGAGTCATATTCAGCCGTGAAGCCGAGCATTAAAGAATTAGGAAAGGGCCAAGTCTGTGAGTTCCAGTATTTTAAATTTTTAACTTCGATTGAAACTTCCTCACGGATTTCTCGTCTTACAGTGTCTTCGATTCGTTCGCCGGGTTCAACGAAGCCTGCGATTATGCTGTAACGTGTTTCGGGCCAAGCCGTGTTATGAGCAAGCAATAATTTCCCGTCGCGTTCGATTGCTATTATTACGGCCGGAGAAATAGGAGCATAGAACATAGCTCCGCATGAGTCACACTTGCGCCCGTAGTCAAGTTCACTTGGAGAAAGAATCCCCCCGCAGTGCGAACAGAATTTTATATTCCTGAACCATGACATAAACTGAAAGGCACTGCTTGTCATTCTCATAGAGTTCTCGTCACAGATCAGCAAGAGTTCTCGTAAAGTTATTAACTCTTCGTCCTGTTCAAGATTTTTTATTTCCTTGAGATCGGCCCAAGGAGTTAAGGCTTGCCAGACCGCCGGCAAACTTTCAGAAGTGTTAAGAAACTCAAACCGCCCTTGAGATTTTACAAAGGACGGATCGAAGTCATAATTTTTATTTTTGATTAAAACTTTATTTTTATAAAAGAGTAACATAAATTTTTCAGCTCCTTTTCTTTTGTATAATATACTCCAAAAAATTTTTAAAGGTGATGCGTACCCATGCTAAAAATCAGTGTGCTAGATAAAAAAGGAAAAGATATTTCAAAATTTATTACTTCCTCTTTAACTCACAACGAAGACGAGACCGAGCTAAAAATTCTTATCGACGGCCCTGCACAATCCGGGGAGATCAAAAAAATTTTAGAGCCTCTTGGCTTTTCACATTTTGTCTACGAAGATGATGACGGCTTACTGTTCTTAGTAGCGAACAAAAACGTAATCAAAGAATTAAAAAACGAACCGCCCGAGATCGAAGAGCCCGAAAAAATTTCACAGCCCGCCGCGAATATTGACGAGCCAGAACCGATAAAAAACCCTCCAGCACCTCCAGAGCCTTCGGCCCCTTCAGAAAATTTTGCGCCTCAAGACTCTCCCGCGCCGACCGTGAGTGAGCCGCCGGTTATAAAACGCGCGGAGGTTATAAAAAATTCTACGGGGATTTTGATTTCTTGTGAGCCGGGAAAAGTTAAGCGGAGATTTTTTCAAAAAGTTCTTGCCTCGTTAGTAAGTTCAACGATTAAGCCGGACGTTATAGCGTTGACTGACGGAGCAGTTAGTTTAGCAGCTTATGACTCTTTTACCTGTGACTATCTTAAAGAACTTGAAGCGATGGACGTTAAGATTTTAATTTCAGAATCATGCGCTGATCTCATGGGCATCACCGAAGCTGTAGGCGCTGGAGTCTTAACTGATATGAGTGAGATTTTTGAAGAGCTTTTTACTTGTGAGAAAGTCTTGAGTTTGTAAAGTGAATAAAGTGGGGGCGTGTTTAAAGAGAAGCCCCCGCTTATAAAAATTATCTCTGTTTTGCTCCGGTGCTTTGACGGAAGAGCCATTCCCTTAAAGCGTCAAACCTGAAAGCATATTGAAATGAACAATTATGTTCTGTGTCATTAGGGCCGGGAGTTTTGGGCAGTACTGTTCCCTTTCTAAAAGAAATAAAATTCGCCTGCGCCCTTCCGGTTAAGAGCGTATTGATCGCGTCGGTTATGCCTTCGTCTTCCATTTGTGCATCCCAACCGTCCGAGAAAGTATACCTGATTTTTAACTGCTTCAGCATATCCATCATTTGATATTGTCCCTGATACGCTCTTGAGTCTCCTTCGGATACGACATTGAAAAATTTTTGTGTCGAAAGATTTCTTAGCTGTCTTATATCCCATTGGCCGGAAACAAAAATTTCAGCAGCAAAAAATTTCGGGTTCTGCATTGCCATTAACATAGCCGCCATTGCTCCCATTGACTGTCCAACTAAATAAATTTTGCTTGTGTCAACGCTGTAGCCATACGCGACAGCCTGTATTAAATTTGAGGCAACATTAAAATATTTGCCTACTGAATAATTTTTATTATCGACTAGGAGTTCAGGAAACTGCGGAACTAGAACAATACATTCATGTTTTGCCTGCGTTTCCGGAGTTGCCCATATTAAAGCCCCGTAATTCTTCAGAGGCGCAGTAGTTTCTTTGCCGATTGTTCTTCCATCGGACAAGAAAACTACCAGCGGATATTTCTTTTTCCCCGAGTAATTTTCCGGGAAAAAAATATTGCACTCTACATTATTTTTCCCGTCGTTGAATGTAACTGTAGTGAAATTTTTACCCGTTGTATCCATCATAGAATTTATTTCCTGCTGAATCTCTTCATATGTTGTCGCCCAAGTTACATCAGTGCAGAGCGCTGAAAAAAGAAAGACAGCGATCAAAAAAATTTTTGTTCGAAATTTTAATCCAGACACCAAAATTTATTCCTCCCTTTAAAAATTTTTCTATGAGTTTAAAAAACATAACAGTATAATTTTTTAAGCTATAAAAATATATCACAGAAAAAATTTTTTAAAGAGGGGGAGATTTTTCGTAAGACTGCAAGACTTTCTTCCTTTTATAGTAAAAGCACCTTAAAAGTAATAAATCCCTCCGCCTCATTTCATTCGGCATCTCTCCTTACTTTTAAATTTAATCCCTCCGCCTCCTTTCAGTCGGCACCTCCCCTTTCAGGGGAGGCAAGAGTGTAAAGGGAATAAAAGATGTCAAAGAACTCTCTTGCGCCCCGCCGTCCCTGTAAGGGAAGGGGGACCGCTTGCGGTGGAAGGGTTGGGGGAGAGGGCCACGAAGTGGCGAGGGGGTTATTT
>JAFSSV010000157.1 GCA_017450825.1 Synergistaceae bacterium | reverse complement strand
TCGTTAAAAGACTTTGTATATTCGTCATCACCGTAAACGACTCCAACGTACTCAATCTTTGAATATTTTGGATCGCCGCTCTTCAAAGCTTCTTCCATGAAACTTATCCATAAATTCTGATTGGGCGCTGTAGCCATTGCTGAAAGAATAGCAAGCTGTCCTTCGCCGCCCATGGACTTGACCATAGAGTCAAGCTGAGTAAGAGCGATAACTTTTGCGCTTGCGGGTTCAACGTCAAGGTCACGGCCTTCGGCATCAACAGGAGCGTCCCACGTTACGACTTTGATTCCTGCTTCGCGTGCTTCGTTGCAAACGTCAACGAGTGAAGCGGGATCGTTAGCACTCACGCAGAGAACGTCAACGCCTTGGGCGATATAGTTCTCAATGATTCTGATCTGTCCGTCCGAAGAGCCGTCGTCCGGGCCGTCGTGCATGAACTTAAAACCAAGTTCGTCCGCAGCCTTCTGGAAGCCAGCGACTCCGGCCTGGAAGTAAGGGTTGCCGGATTGTTTGTAGACTACGCCGATAGTGATTCCCTTGCCGGGTTTGTCAGCCGCGAATGCACAGCCGGCAAAAACAAACGATAAAACTAATACCAACGCTAATACTTTTTTCATGATAAGAAAACCTCCTGAAAAATTTTTATTTGTTAGCCGCGGCCGTTTCAGCACGGCGCTTGGCTACTCTCCTTGCGTTCTGCCAGTCCTCTAATAAATTAGGAACAAGGACGCTCAAAATTAAAATTACTCCTACTGAAAGATTGACAGCGCTGTCCGCAAACCCGAACAGAGTCCCAAGTCCGAACTTAACGACTCCGAAAATCACGAGCGATATTGCCGCGCCGACTACGCTCCCTTTGCCTCCGTCAGTTGAGAAGCCTCCGAGTACCGCCGCCGCTATCGCGTACATGTGATAGCCGTCCATGATGTCTGCTTTGACGCTTGACGAAGAATTACCGACAAAAAAGATTCCTGTCACTGCGCTCATGAGTCCAGCAATGACGAAGCACCAAAATTTTATTTTGTCCGTCTGGACTCCTGAATAGAAAGTCGCCGATCTGTTCGTACCGATTGCAAAAATTTTCCGCCCGTTGCCCGTCATGTGAAGCCAGACAAAAAAGATTACCGCGCAAACTAAAAACACCGGCAAAGAAATCGGAACTTTTACCCCTCCAACGTCAATTAATTTATTCAAAGCCGATAGCGATCTGAAGGTCGGGTCTTTGAACGTAAGAGTCTCACCGCCAATTATTAAATAGCTGAAGCCCCTGAAAAATAATTGAGTCGCCAGCGTGATTATCATTGAGAATAATTCTTTGAAGCGCGTACATAAAAAACCGTTCAAGGCTCCGCATACCGCGCCGACTATAAGACAGGCTATTAAAGAAAGCGTAAGAGCTAACGGGCCGTTCATGCCTCCAAGGATAGCAAGATTGTTATAAGTTACTCCTAACGTAACGACACTGAGAGTCCCTATAGCTCCGACAGAAATATCTATGTCGCCCATCGCAAGAATTAACATCATGCCGAGAGTCATAAAGCTGTACAGGAAATACGGCCTCATGCTCCTTACAACGTTTGCAAAATAAAATACCGGCCTTCGTTGAATCCCCGCGGCGACTCTTGACGCGTCAACGTAATAGAAAACCGCACAGACTATCGCAAGAAGAACAAGCAAGAAAAATTCCCAGCTCGTGAAAAAATCTTTAAGTTTCTTCATGATTATATATTCCTCCTTGCTAAGTCCTGCTTGGCCGAAATTCTCTGCAAGATTACATTCAACAGGATCGCGAATAATAAAAGAATTCCTTTTATAAATTCCGTGATCATTGAATTTCCAATCTGCATTTGAGGTATAGCGCTGTCAATGAACGCAACCATAAGCGCACCGATAACAACGCCCGTAATTTTTCCGTAGCCTCCGGTTACAGACACGCCGCCCAAAACACACGCCGCGATTGTGAACATCTCGTCACCTGTAGCCGAACCTTTCTCAATCGCCGCGTAAAACGCAAGCCACATGATACCGGCAAGCCCGGCCGTAGCTCCGCAGATAGTGTGAGCCAAGACTCGAATTTTATTTAAATGTACGCCGCGCATTTCAGCAGCTTCAGAATTTGAACCGACCGCGTATAAATTTCTTCCCGTCCTTGTCAAATTCAAAAAGACTCCAGTAGCAACAACTACCAAAATCGCAAGCCAGACTAGAAACGGCAGGCCAAGAAATTCATGATTTATTAAAGAGTCTTTAAAGGCTTGAGTAAGTTGTGTAGGGTTTACTTTGTTCATACCTAAGAGCCAATTCATAGGAATCAGAGCGCGGACTATATAGCTTGTGCCAAGCGTGACAATCAAAGCAATGACTCGCCCGTAACTCATTAAGACCCCGTTAATCGCTCCGATAGCCGCGCCGATAAAAATTCCAAGCGCAAACATCAGGAAAGTATTTTGAATAACTCCAAGGCCCATTAATTTTCCGGCAACTGCTCCGGCAAAAGCTAATACAGCTGTCGTTGAAATATCAATCGAACCAACAAGCAAGACACAGAGCATTCCGCAGCACATTACCATATTGATTGAGCCGTTCTTCAAAACATTCAGCCATGAGTTAGCAAGATAACCCGGCACACGAATATTAACAACGACCAACAGCAGCGCAAGCACAGCCAATAACGGAAGCTCACGATGTTCGATTAAGAACGCGTAAAAGGATTTTCCCTGTTTCATTTTTTCTTGCTCCTCACTTTCTTACGCGGCCTTTTTCTTAGGCATTGCGGCATTCAAAATCATATCTTGAGTAAGATTTTTTGTGTCTTTGAATTCCGCTGTGACTTTGCCTTCGCTCATGACGTAAACTCTATCCGACATGTTAATGACTTCAGGAAGTTCCGAAGAGATCATTAAAATTCCAAGCCCTTGGGAGGCCAAGTCAGACATGATTTCATAAATTGCGGCCTTGCTTCCAACGTCAACGCCCTTTGTAGGTTCATCAAGTACGATTAATTTCGGGTTGGCCGCGAGCTGCTTAGCTACAACTACTTTCTGCTGATTGCCGCCCGATAGCGCGCCCGTGAGCGTGTCGGTGTTCGGAGCTTTGATAGCTAACAAGTCTTTCATTCCGTCGGAAAGCTGATATTCTTTCTTCTTATTTATAAATATTCCGTCTTGGCATTCTTTAGCCATGACAGGAAGAGAAATATTCCGGTTGATTGACCATTGCAATAAAAGCCCGTCCTTCTGTCTGTCCTCCGGCAAATATCCGAAGCCTTTTTGCATCATTTGAGTCGGTGTATGAGAATGAATCTCTTCGCCTCTGAAAATTATCTTGCCCGAGTCCGGCTGGTCAATACCGAAGACAGACTCCATTACTTCAGTTCTTCCGGCTCCTACGAGTCCCGTAAGTCCGACAATCTCACCGGCCTTGACGTTTATATTAACGTCCCTGAAGAATCCTGTACGGCTCAAATTTTCTAGTCTTAATAATTCTTCGCCTACTTCAGTTTCTTTTTTGGGATAGAGTTGAGTAATATCGCGGCCGACCATGTGATGAATCAAGAAAGACTGTTCGACCTCGTGAAGGTTCCAAGTTCCTATATACTGCGCGTCCCTGAAAACCGTAACGCGATCTGCAAGGCCGTACATGTCTTCAAATCTATGTGAAATTAAAATTATTCCCGTGCCTTGCTCTTTGAGTCTCAAGGCAATTTTATAAAGGGCTTCGGCCTCACGCTGTGACAAAGCCGCGGTAGGCTCGTCCATGATTAAAATTTTTGCGTTCATTGAAAGGGCCTTGGCTATTTCTACAAGCTGCTGCTGTGCAACTGAAAGCGAACCGACCGAAACGGTAGGGCTGAAATCCGCGTCAACGGACTCTAATAATTTTTTTGCCTCGCGATTCATTTTGTCCCAATTAATGAACGGCCCGATTTTAAATTCATGCCCGGCGAAAATATTTTCAGCTACGCTTAAATCAGGATAGCTTGCGGCGTGTTGATAGATTGCCGCGATCCCGCGTTCTTGGGCAATAATAGGATCGCTCATTACAACCTTCTCGCCGTTTAAGATAATTTCTCCGCCGTCGGGCTGATGCGCTCCCGTGATAACTTTTATAAATGTAGATTTGCCCGCGCCGTTCTCACCGGCCAAGGCGTGAATCTCTCCGGCCTTCAAATTAAAATGAACGTTATCAAGCGCCTTGACCCCGGGAAAAATTTTCGTGATGCCGTTGAGTTCCAAAATATATTCAGACAAAAAATTTTTCCTCCTTACTTAATTTAACTTAACTTAAATTGAAAAATAACTTCCTCGCTAGCAAGCTGGCCCTCTTCCTTTTTTAGTAATAACCCCCTCGCCACTTCGTGGCCCTCTCCCCCAACCCTTCCACCGCAAGCGGTCCCCCTTCCCCAAGGGAGGCTTTTATTCCTTTTACACAAAGCCTCCCCTTGGGGAGGTGGGCAAAGGCCGGAGGGGGTTGTAATTCCAAGGGTTATTTTTACATCATGCTTCGATACAGCGCTTTAATTTCTTCAACGCTCGTATCTCTCGGGTTGCCGGGGCAGCAAGCATCAGCGAATGCGCTGTCTGATAAGAACTGTACGTCTTCTTCTTTGAGAATGCCTTTAAGATCGGCGGGGATTCCAACATCGGCTGAAAGTTTTTTAACGGCGGCTATTGTTGCCTGTGCGGCTTCTTCGTCGCTCATGAATTCGAGGCCGTCAACGCCCATAGCTTTTCCGATTGCGCGGTAACGTTTGCCGGCGACAGGCGCATTATATTCAAGACCGTAAGGAAGAATAATCGCGCAGGCTACTCCGTGCGGCGTATCATACAGGGCTGAAAGTCCGTGGGCCATGCTGTGAACGATCCCGAGTCCAACGTTAGAGAAACCCATTCCGGCTATATATTGGCCGAGCGCCATTCCTTCACGGCCTTCGGGAGTTCCCTCGACTGCTCCGCGTAAACTGTGGCTGATTAATCTGATTGCCTCAAGGTGGAACATGTCACTAATCGCGCAAGCGCCTTTAGTAATATAACCTTCGATAGCATGAGTCAACGCGTCCATTCCTGTTGAAGCCGTGAGGCCCTTGGGCATTGAAGCCATCATATCAGGATCAACGACAGCGATTTCCGGAATGTCATTCGTATCAACGCAAACGAATTTTCTTTTCTTCTCTACGTCCGTAATGACGTAATTAATCGTAACTTCGGCGGCTGTTCCTGCTGTAGTCGGAACGGCTATAGTAAAGACTGCGTGCTTCTTAGTCGGAGCGACTCCCTCAAGCGAACGAACATCAGCGAATTCGGGATTGTTGATAATAATTCCTACCGCCTTGGCCGTGTCCATTGCCGAACCTCCGCCGATCGCTATGATCGAGTCCGCCGCAGCTTTCTTGAAAGCCGCTACTCCGCTCTGAACGTTCTCGATTGTCGGGTTGGGTTTAATGTCGCTGTAAATCTCATAAGCGACTCCGGCCTTGTCAAGAAGGTCGGTAACTTTTTTAGCAACGCCGAATTTAATCAAGCTTGCGTCAGTGCAGACCAAAACTTTTTTATAGCCGCGGGCGTTGAGTTCGGGGACGATGTTTTCGATTGCGCCTTTGCCGTGGTAAGAGATTGTGTTGAGTACGATACGATTTGACATAATAAAAAAATTCCTCCTGAATAAAAAATTTTATTGACTGATTACTGCAAATACCCTTCGCGGGCTTTGACTCCGAAGCGTCCTTCTAGCAAATGCATTTGCTCATCGGTTATAGTATTGACTAAAGGAAGATGAGCGATCTTCATGTAAATTTCTGCGGCCTTCTCAGCCGTTTCGATTAGGCCGAAGGCTTCATCTAAATCGACTCCGGCTCCGTAAAGTCCATGCTGTGCCCAAACAACAAGCCGAGCGGTCTTCATTTTTTCTGCTGTAGCTTCGCCTATCTCGTTTGTTCCGCAAAGCATCCAAGGCAAGACGTTCACTCCGTCAGGAAAAACTACAATACACTCCGTACACATTTGCCAGAGAGTCCGGGTAAAGGCTTTCTCGTCAAGAGTGTGTACATAAGTCATAGCTAATAAGTTCGTGGGGTGACAGTGCATTACGACTCTGTTAGCCGGGTTGACGGCCAAGCGGGAGGCGTGACTCATCATGTGAGCAGGAAATTCGCTCGTAAACTTTCCTCCGTCAGTGAAGCCCCATAGAAGTTGAGCGTTCGTTCCTCCGTCAACAAGCTTGACGAGTCCAAGATTGACCGCCGGCTCGTACTGAACGTTCTTAAAATACTTTCCAGTCCCGGTGACTAAAAAGTATTTCCCGTCAAGTGAGGGAGCGCTGAACCCTGTGGGTATTGTTCTAAGAACTCTATTAATATCTCCGTATTCCCGGACTTCTTCTTCAGCAAGCATTAAGGAAATATTTCCGCCGTTGCGTTCGTCCCATCCGTGATCATACATGTTAGTAGCAGTACGGATCATTTCAATCAAGAACGGCGCTGTCAAAATATCTTTCACTTATAAATCAGCTCCTTTTGCTCAAGACTTCGGCTTCATATTTTTCAACAAGCCCGAACCATTTTCCGTCTTTAGGTTTGCCGCATACTCCGCAGTACTCGTTCCAGACATCACCGAATGGCATTGTCTTTAATTCTTCCTGAGCGACCATTAACTTAGAGAATTCGCCGTTGTCCTGCATAGCCTTTAATGTTTCATTGGGCTGTAACAACGCGAAGAGCAAAGCCTTTTGAGCATTTCTATAGCCGGTAGTCCATGCGCTTATTCTGTTGATTGAAGCGTCAAAATAATCAAGCGCTATATGAACTTTGCCGTCGAGTCCTCCGCAGCGGACGATCTCACGGGCGATTTCTTTCATTTCATCGTCAAATAAAACTACGTGGTCGCTGTCCCAACGTATCGGCCTCGTTACATGTAACGCAATCTCCGGGAAGAAAGCCAAGAGCGCCGGAATTTTATCGCTCACAACTTCTGTAGGGTGATAGTGTCCGTTATCCATTAAGGGAAGACATTTATTTTTGTTCATTGCCGCGTAGCTCAAAGTAAATTCAGCGCTGCCCACGGTGTAAGCTTCGACTCCGATCCCGAAAACTTTGCTTTCTACACAGGGCTTGACCTTCTTAAAGTCATAAGGCTCTGAAAGAATTGCATCAATGCTTTCACGATAACGAACACGCGGGCCAATTCTATCGGCTGGAATATCTTTGAAGCCGTCGCCCGTCCAGATATTCATTATGCAAGGCTGGCCAAGCTCTTTAGCTAAATATGAGCTAATCCTGATTGAAGCTTTGCCGTGGTCGATCCAGAACTTCCGAGTCTCTTCGTTCGTTGAAGAAAGAGTCAACGGATCGCACTTAGGGTGAGAAAAGAATGTAGGATTAAAATCGCAGCCGAGTTTTCTTTCTTTGCAGAACTCTACCCATTTTTTGAAGTGCTTAGGCTCAAGCTTATCTCTGTCGGCCCAATCGCCTTTTTCAAAAATTGCGTAGCTTGCGTGAAGATTCATTTTCGGCGTTCCCGGTATAAGGCTCATTACCTTGTCTAAGTCCATCATGAGTTCTTCGGGGTTGCGGGCACGTCCGGGGTAGTTGCCTGTAGTCTGAATTCCGCCGGTCAAGGGCTTGCTGGGGTCGGTGTCGAAGCCTCGAACGTCGTCGCCCTGCCAGCAGTGCAAGGACATCGGAACTTCTTTAAGCTTATTGATAGCCGCGTCGGTGTCGACTCCAAGAGCAGCATATTTCTTCTTAGCTTCTGAGTAACTCAAAATTAAAACGCCTCCATTTGTATTTTTAAATTTCCAAGTGCTGTAGCTTCGATTGGAAGGGCTATAACTTTTTTTCCTGTTGCCTCTTCGGTGAGGGAGTTAAGGAATTTATTTTTCGCTCCGCCTCCAACGATATAGATACTTGAATATTTTTTGCCTGTGTTTTTTTCGATTTCAGTTACGGCTTTGCTGTAGGTCACAGCTAACGAACGATAAGCACATCTGAAATAATCTGCAAAATTTTCCGGGGTCTTGGCAAGTTTTGAGTCGAAGGCCGCTTTCATGCTTTCGGGAGCAAGGAAGGCCGGGTCGTTAGCGTCAACGATCTCATTAAAATCACTTGCGCCTGCTTCGTTGACAATCTGGCCGAAGTCTTTGTCCGGGCAAAGCTCGTCACGGAGTCTGTTAATTAACCACATGCCCATGATATTTTTTAAGTAACGAATGTAATTTACTCCGCCTTCGTTCGTGAAATTTGCTTTCATGCTTTCGGGAGTTGTGATTGGCTTTGAGGTCTTGGCCCCTAAAAGACTCCAAGTGCCTGAAGAAATAAAAATCTCGTCGCCCTCCATAGGGATTCCTTCAACGGCGCTTGCTGTGTCATGAGTCGCGCAAAGGACGCATTGAATATTTTTGTAAGTGCCTAAAATTTTTCCGGGTTGGTCAAGTCCGCCCCAAAAATTGAAAAGTCTTTGAGGAAGTTCGAGTGCTTTGATAATATCGGGGTCATAATTCCTTGACCCAGCGTTAATCATTCCTCCTGTTGTTGCGTTGGTGTACTCGTGAGATTTAACGCCGCAAAGCTTATAAAGCAGATATTCAGGAATTAATAAAAAGTCTGTAGCGTTTTCGAGTCGTCCGGCGGTCTTATCGGCGTAAAGCTGATAGATAGTATTGAAAGGCTGGAACTGTATTCCGGTTCTCTTGTAAAGCTCTTCAAATTTTATGAGCTCATGAACTTTGGGAATAATTTTTTCTGTCCGGGTGTCGCGGTAAGCATAGACCGGGAAGATCTCCTGTTCACCGTTTAATAAAACGTAATCGACTCCCCATGTATCAATAGAAAGACTCTTAATAGTTGGATAATTTTTTATAGCTTCGTCGATTCCTTTTTTGACGTGAGCAAGAAGTGACTCGATGTCCCAAGTTAAATGCCCGTCAAGTTCTTTAACGCCGTTAGGGAATCTGTAAAGCTCCTTCGTAAAAATTTTCCCGTCCTCTTTCCAGCCTAGAATATGACGGCCGGAGGAGGCTCCAATATCAACAGCAAGATAATATTCCATAGATAATACTCGCTCCTCTGCTGCGAATAAAAAATTGCGGAACTTATTAAAAATATTTTTGTAAAGTTTTAGGATGTGTTAATTATAAAGAGGGAGGAAAATATTTTCAAATGCCTTTTCTATAACTACAACCGCCTCCGGCTTTGCTTCACTCAAGCACCTCCAAATTTAAAACAAGACCCCCTCAGGCCCTTCAGGCCACCTCCCCAAGGGGAGGCAAGAGTGTTAAAAAATAGAAGATCTCGAAGGCCTTTCTCGTCCCCCCTGAAAGGGGGGATGTCAACTTGTTGACAGGGGGGTTGCCCTCCAAGAGGGCCAAGCTTGCTGGCGAGGGGGTTATCTCTAAAAAAGGGGGGATGTCAGCTTGTGGCAGGGGGTTGCTTTCCAAAGAGAGGGGCTTGCTGTTCGCCATCGGGTTATTTATAAAAAAGGGGTTATAAAAAAATACCTCCCACGAGGGGAGGCAAAAAAACTAAAGGGTTTTGCTTCTATATTTTACAGCTAGCGCGGGCTTGTAAGTTACACCTTTGTTAAGCCAAGCCGAAACTGTAAGCTCATGAGACTCCGGAACGGTAGTAATCTCTGCTCCTTCGGTGTCATAGAACTCTGCTATCTCGTCATCCTCCGAAGGTTCAGCATCTTGAGGACGGGCTAACCATAAAATTTCAGCTCCAGCCGGAACATCATCGCTAAGTTTTATTTCAAAGTCATTCATTCCGCTTTCAAGTGCCGTTATCTCCGGAAGCTCGTAAATAATTTCATAAGCCCCTTGCTCAACAACATAGCCTTTTGATTCGTTAAGGGCTTGATTAGTCACGGACTCTTGAACAGGAATTATTGCTGTCTGTTCGTTTGAAGGAGTCGCTTCTGCTTGAACCGTCAAGCTTTCTTGCGCCGGAGCAGGAGCTGCTGTCGCGTTCGTCTTAGCTGAACTTGAAGCCGCCTTGGTGGTCTGAAGAATAATTTTCTTCGTGACTTTTCCGTTCGGGTTTGAGGCCGTGATATTTATCGTAGTCTTTCCGATTTTTGAGGGAGCTGTGCCGCTCAAGTTCGCCGTGTAATCTCCTGTTTGAGTCAACGTCAAGCCGCTTACATTGTTCATGCTGAAGGTAATCTTCCTTGCGCCCGTAACTTCAAAGTCAATATCAACCGCGCTGCTTGCCTCTTGAGAAAAATTCGTCCGGGATTGATTGCTTGAGCTTGTGAAGGCCGGTTTGCTCCCGGTAATTGTCAACGTAACTTTTCGAGTCACGGTTGACATTACATTCGAGGCCGTGAAAGTTATCGGCAATGACTTGACGGAGTATTCAGGAGTCCCGGTGATCGAAGCCGTAGCGTTTTCGGGATCAGCTGTGAAGGTCAAGCCGAGATCTTCAAGACTCGTTATTCCGAACTTGGCCAAGTCTGAAGCGGCTATAGAGTAAGAAATATTAACAGGCTTTGTTCCTGTCGCATAAATTTTTGAGCCGCTGTACGAAGAGCCGACCGTTCCTCTTGCAAGCGAAGCCGTGAGTCTAGGCGCTACTCCTTTAACTGTCCAAGCAAGAGTCTTAGTGACAGATCCTGCGGAGTTCGTAGCAGTTATAGCTAAAGAATAATTTTCTGCTTCAACAGGAGTCCCGGTTATGGTGAGCGAAGTTCCTGTAGAGTTAGCCGAGCAGCTCATAGTATCAGGAAGGCCCGAAACGTTCCAGGTTATCGGCGTTGTTCCCTTGGCCGTAAGTTTCGCCGTAAATTTTTTGTCTGTCGTAGCGTTGGCGATTTTATTTGTAGAAATCGTGGGCTTCTCTAAAATTATTAATGGAACTCTTATCGAAGAATTCCCGGCCGTATTCTTGGCCTTAATAGTAATATTAAACTTTCCGGACTTTAAAGGCGTACCGCTTAATAATCCCGTCGAACTATTTAAGCTCAAGCCCCTGGGCAAACCCGAAGCCGACCAAGTGACAGGAGTCGTTCCGTCTGAAAGGGTGAACTGAACGCTCTGATATTCCTCTCCGACTATGCCGTCTTCAAGAGAAGACACTGAATTAATTACCGGGGCGCGGGCTTTGATAACGAGCCTGATATTTTTTGTGACCGGAGTCCCGCCGTCAAGATCTGTAGCGATATTCTCAGCGCTTACTTTCATTGAGAACGTTCCGGCGGCTGTCGGAGTGCCGCTTAATAAACCTGTCGAACTGTTCAGGCTTAATCCGTTGGGCTGGCCGGATATGCTCAAAGTTACTGGAGAAGTGCCGGAGAATTTTATCGTAGCTGAATACTCCGTGCCTATGACTCCGGCTGTAAGGCTTGACGTTGTGATCTTTGGCTTTGTAGGCTTTGCGTTGATTGTAAAAGTCACAGTGCCGTTGACCTGTCCGCTTGGAGTCGTAGCCGTGAAAGTTACAGAGTAATTTCCTGCAACTGTAGGCTTGCCGGTTATAGCTCCGGTTGAAGCGTTGAGCTTGAGTCCTTTAGGAAGAGTCCCCGAGGCTTTCCATAGTGAAGCGTTTCCGCTTGAAACTTTCAACGCTCCCGAAAAATTATAGCCAACGTAACCCGTAAAGCTCGTGCTTATTATAGAAGGAAGATCCTTCAAGTTCATTGTGAAATATTTTGAATCAGAGCCGTAAGAGTTCGCAGCCGTGACTTGGAACGTGTAACTTGTAATCGAACTTGCCGAAGGAGTGCCGGAGATTTCCCCGGTGCTTGCGTTGAGGCTTAGCCCCGAAGGAAGAGTCCCCGAAGTTATTGACCATGTAATCGGCGATGAACCTGAAGCCCTAAGAGTTGAAGAGTAAGGCGTATTGACATAAGCGTCCGGCGGATAAGCTGTCGTAATTTTAGGAGCTGATTGAGCCTGAACGGTGAAGGCTTTGACGCAGACGTTGTGAGTTGTGCCTTTTGTCCAGCTCGTGCCGTTGTTTGAAATTAAACTTCCCGTTTCAATTTTCGCGTTAGGTGAGTAATTCGACACGACCATTTCAACAGGAATTCTATTTACTCCGTTGAAGCAGACAACAACTGAAAAATATTCTCCGCTTGAAAGGCTTACGGAGCTGTCAAGCGCTACGGTGTGATAACCGGCATAAGCAAACGTCCCGGACTTTGACGCGACCGCCGAGCCGTTGACTGGACTCGAAGCTGAAGTGCTTGAAAGGCCTTTATAAATTTCTACGGTGTAGCTTGTATTATTTTCGGGCGTGTAGAAGCTTACTTCGGTTAATGACTCGTTGCCTTCAGCCTGAAAGATATTTGCGCTGTAAACTTTGCTTGCTGAAGATGAAGAATAGCTAAGAGTTCTGCACCATCCTAAATAATCATAGTCATAAACTTTCATGTCCGAATCCGCCGGTTCGACAACGAAGGCCGTTCCGTCGGTAAGATTTTGTTTGTAAGAGATCCAGAAATAACCGTCGTCGCCCTTGCCGCCGTTCCATGTATTGCCCCATGAATTTTTTGCAAGCCATGCGCCGTTGCCGGGCGAACCGTAAAAATTGCTTGATGCGTAATTATCGTCCCATCCCACGAGCTGTACAGCGTGATAGCCTCCGCCGCTCGTAGCGGTTGAATAATAAGAAGTTCCGCCGGAGGTTGTTGTCTTATATCTGTTGTCGATATTGTAATAACTTCCGACTACTGAGCCGTTCTCCATGATACGGCGCTTGACGGCGTTGCGGGCTTCGGTGCTTTCGTTAATGCTTGGTTCAGTTTCGCTTGAAGTGTAGACTCTTAAAAAGAAAACTTCTTTGAGTCGTAAAGCTCTTGTATATTCTTCGGGAGTGCTTTTTGAAGGCTGCTTGTTTTGGCCGTAAGGGGCTTCAGTTTCGTAGGTCGGCCCGGAGAGTCTTGAGAAAAGGAACGTAGGATAAAAAGTATTTCCGCCCCTTCCCATTATCACGTCAAAAGTCGAAGAGCTTAAATTATATACAGCTTTGGACTTGTCAGAATTTCTGAAAGCGAACCAAGCTAGGTGCATTTCAGAAAGATCAATAGAGTTAGAGGCGTAACCCTGTTTAATCATGTTGGACTCCATTGCGCCTATAGAGGCGAAGGCCCAGCATGTTCCATAAGTGCCTTGATTTTTTACACTTGTAAGATAATTATTTCCGTTTACGTTTCTTAAATCATAAGTAGCAGGAATTGTCGCAGCGCGTGAAATTTTTCCGGGGCCTCCTGAAGAATTTAATTCGGCTTGTTCGTCCGGGGGATTGTCAAGCAAGTTCGGGAGGTTTACAGGAACAGGGACATAACCCGCGGGAAATTCGTTATTATTTGCTTCAGAATTTGAAGTTGAACGCATTAATTTTTGATTGCTTGCTGCTTCGTTTTGAGATTGCCATTCTAAGAATTCGGGCGATAACGGCTCAAGCTCTAGTTCTTCTGCTGTTGCTAAAGCCGGCAGCATGAATATAAATAAAGAAAGAGCAAGAGCAGCGAAAGTGCTTTGAAAAAATTTTCGCATGATAGAAATTTCTCCCTTTCTAAAAAAATTCTCTTATTAAATATTTTTCGGTGTAAACTAAAAAATATTTTACAGCTTAAAAATTATAAAGGACAGTGAAAAATTATGAGATTATTTATAGTTACGCTTTCACTTTTGAGCTTGATTGCTTTTGGTCATGCGCTGGCGGGCTATGGTGTGTCATTGTTAGGCGGAGAGATTAATACGGACTATGTAATATACGGCTTGGCCGGAGGGATTTTTTGCGGAGGTGCTGCGCTGGCCATATGGTATCGTTTCAAAAAAAATTTTTTTGAGTAAATAGCTCCCTGCGCCCCCTGTTAAGGGGGAGAGGGCCGCTTGCGGCGAGGGGGTTATTTCTCAACAAGAGGGCCGCTTGCGGTGGTGGGGGTCTTTTATAGAGGGCCAGCTTGCGGCGAGGGGGTTATTTCTAAAAAAAATTTTTTGAAAGGCAACTCCTTCGCCTCCCTC
>JAFSSV010000156.1 GCA_017450825.1 Synergistaceae bacterium | reverse complement strand
CTGCTAAAATTGAAATGACTCCTCCCAAAATAACTGCGTTTGAAAAAATTTGATTTGCTTCAGTAAGATTTCCAGCACCAAGAAACAGTGCAGTTTTGACTCGCGCTCCATTAGATACGCTGGTTCCTATGAAGGTTAATAAAATTATCAACGGCGCAACATACCCCATAACCGTTACGCCGTTGATGCCTATGAATTGACTTATGAAAACTAAATCAATCATAGGCCCGATTGACTTTGAAAGATCTGAAAGCGCCCAAGAGATTTCAGCTTTTAGAAATAATCTGTGAAGAATTTTATTCTTGGCCTCTTCTCCGTAAAGATCCTTCATGTTTTACGACTCCTTTGTTTTTAATTTTTATAATTATAGTAAACAAAATTTATTTTTTATGAAAGAGAAGATGGACTATATAATTTTTAAATTCCTTCCCAATCGCTTCAAATATTTTTTTATCTCGTTAGGAAGACCGGCACCAAAATTTTTTACTTTAACCGTTACGAGTCCCTTCTTGACCGTAACGCTTTCTATGCCGTAATGAGCGCCGAAATTTTTTACGGCCATTACGCTTGCAAGATATTCAACTTCAAAAGGCAATCTTCCAAAACGATCCCGCATTTCAGATATTAAAGCCTCTAACTCATTAAGCCCTACAGCGTTCAACATTCTCCTGTAAGTCGTAACCCGAACGTCATCCTGCGGAATATAATTTTCAGGAATATAGCCGCTTCCCCTGTCTGAATCAATCTCAACGAGTTTTATATTCTCAATGCCCCGGAGTTTGTTTAATTCCTGTTCAAGCATCTTGTAAAAAATATTAAAGCCGCTGTTCCTCGTGTTGCCGTGCTGGCTAGTTCCGCCGATCTCACCGCTTCCCCTTATGTCTAAGTCGCGCCGCGCAATTTCATAGCCCGAACCCAAGTCCGTCATTGTCGCTATAGCTTCGAGCCTGTCGCGGGTATCTTGATTCAAAATACTTTTTTCAGGATAAAAGAAATACGCGAAGGCTTTTTCTCCCCTTCGGCCGACTCGCCCCCTTAACTGATACATTTGAGCAAGGCCAAGCTCTTCGGCATTGTCTATTATTATCGTGTTGGCCCGTCCGACATCAAGGCCGCTTTCTATAATAGTCGTAGCTAATAAAATATCTATATTGCCCGCGTAAAATTCAAGCATGGTAGCTTCGAGTTCTTTTTCGGGCATTTGTCCATGAGCTTTTTTTAATCTTGCTTCGGGGAAAAACGCCGTGAGCATTTGTTCATATTCAGGCATTCGGGAAATCTTATTCGACAAAAAATAAACCTGTCCGCCCCGGTTTAACTCGTAAGTAATAGCGCGCCTCACTACTCCGGGATTCCAACGTCCCGTGAAAGTTGCAACAGGGAGTCGGTCTTCCGGAGGAGTCGATAATACTGAAATAGTTCTAAGCCCCTTTAGTGACATTGCAAGCGTCCGAGGTATCGGAGTCGCTGAAAGACTCAAAATATCTACAGCGCCGTAAATTTTTTTCAAGCCTTCCTTGTGCATTACGCCGAATCTATGTTCTTCGTCTATTATCAAGAGGCCAAGTTTTTTAAAGCTAACGCCCCTCTGTAAAAGTTTATGAGTCCCGATTAAAATATCTATCTGTCCTTCGGCTGCGGCACTCAAGGCCGCCTTGATATTCTTAGCCGTAACGAAGCGCGACAGGAGTCCGACTTTGACAGGGAAGCCTGATAATCTTGACTGAAAAGTCGCGTAATGTTGTTGGGCTAATATTGTCGTGGGCACAAGCACGCAGACCTGAACGCCTGCTTCAACGACTCTGAACGCTGCGCGCAAAGCTACTTCAGTTTTTCCGAAGCCAACGTCGCCAACTAGAAGACGATCCATAGGAAAATTACTCGAAAGATCTTTCATGATTTCATTTATTGCTTTTAATTGGTCGGCCGTTTCGTTGAACTGGAAGGCGTTTACGAAATCCCCGTACATGCTGTCAGCTTCAGGGAAGGGAGGACGGCGTTCGAGTTCTCTGTGAGCAAAAATTTCCATTAAGATCTGCGCTTCTTTTTCGGCTTGAGCTTTGACCTTTTCAGAATTTTTCTTCCAGACTTTGCCTTTGAGGCTGTCGAGCTTTGAAGTTTCGCTTCCGTGTTCATTAAGCCCTGTAATTTTATTAGACTGGAGGACAGGAATTAAAAGCCTTTGATCTCCGGCGAACTCAATTACTAAAACGTCCATTGGAATTCCTGACGCGTCAATGACCTCAAAGCCTCTGAAGATTCCTGTCCCGTAATCGTCATGAATAACGAGCTGGCCGGGCGATAATTTTTCTGCGTCGTGCCATTCGTCTGGGGCGCGCCATTGGGTTAAAGAAATATTCGCGTTGATTCCGGAAAGTTCCCTGTCTGAAATGAAAGCGAGCTTTAAATTTTTGTCGATAAAGCCGGCCGATAAATTTCCCTCGTGAATCTCATAAGGCAATTTTTTGAAGACGGGGTTATTCGTAAAGACTTTGACTTGAAAATTATTTTTGTCTAACTCGTCGGCGATTTTCAAAATATTTTCGGGGCTTCCTTTGAAGGCTGGAAGGGAATCCGTAGGAGCTTCAGCGTCGGCTCTTGCGGGGTCGCTAGTGACTCTTATGACGGGAAGGACAGCGAGCTGATTAAAAACTTTTTTCCAAGGATATATGGAGGCTTCGGACTCGTTAATATAGATTTCTTGCCATAACCAAGCGAAGGACTCTGCTTGGGTTTCAACTTTTTCCGGTTCGTTCAAAATTATCATGCAGTCCTTGGGGATTAATTCGGCCGGAGATCTTTTTACGGCGCTAGAGATTCCGTGTAAAGTAATTTCTTCAATAGCCATTAATTCGCTTGAACTTTTTTGGGTGTCGGGTTGAAAGCCTCCGATACGTTCGACTTGATCTTCAAAAAATTCAAAGCGTAAAGGGAGCGAATAACCGGGGTCGAAAACGTCAAGAATGAAACCGCGCTGGACATATTGACCGGGAGCCCATACTAAACTTGAGCGGGTGTAGCCTGAAGCTTCTAACCATTCTTTAATTTTATCTATGTTAAATTTTTCAGTAAGATTAATTTTAAGTTCGGAGCTTCCTATTAGACACGAGGCCATTAGAGCGCCTGGGGTTGTAACTAGAATGCCGCTGTCTGAAATCCAGTGCTTCATAGTCTGGCCGCGTTCGAGGAGAAGGGCGCGGGCGTTATTAATATTTGCGCTAAGTGGAAGCTCATTGAGCATGAATATATTTAAGTCCGGGTAAAGATTTTTATAGTCCTGAAAGAACGTAGAACTTTGTAACGTGTCCGGAAAGATTATTAGAGTATGAGCCTTTGATCTAAGAAGCCAAGCACGGGCGGCCAAGCCTGCGCGTTCAAAGATTGTTTTATTTCTTAACGAACGGTTGAAAGTTTTTATAACGGGTCTTTTTTTCACTGGGGTTAGATCTCCTAAAAAATTCTGAAAGTGTAATAAAAAATTTTTTTTATTATACATTGCGACATTGCAAGACTGAAAAGGCGGGGAGCATTTTTTAATGTAAACTTCCGAACCTTCAAAATAGGTTACAATTCTCTTAATGTAAACCTTCGGCCCTTCGAATCATTTTACATTTTTTTTAACACACCCCTTCCGACCTTCAGGGCACCTCCATTTTTTAACAACAACCCCTCCGGCCTCACTTCGTAGCCTTCGGCGTGCTTCGCGACCGGCCACCTCCCCAAGGGGAGGCAAGGGGTAGAGGGAATAAAAGATGTCGAAGAACTCTCTTGCGCCCCCTGTTAAGGGGGAGAGGGCCAGCTTGCTGGCGAGGGGGTTAT
>JAFSSV010000155.1 GCA_017450825.1 Synergistaceae bacterium | reverse complement strand
TCTTAGATGGAGACCAATCCCTCATCAAATCTTCAACTAATACATCTTTCGTATGATACTCAATTTTGGCGTAATAAGCACTTAGCATTTTTTTGTGGCCATCGTTTTAGCGAATATTCTAGGGCGGGATAGCTTGCCTAACTTTAATAATTTCATAAAAAGAATAATTATGCTAGAATTAAGCCAATTCAATTTTTTATTTTTATGAAAGTGGGGATTTATTTTGAAAAAGTTTTTGGCTTTCTCGTTACTTGTTGTTATGCTTTTTGCGGCTTCGGCTTCCGCTGAAACGATCGTTGGCCGTCACAGCCTTTTGAACGCGACTGAACAGCAAATGCTCGACGCAATGAAAGACTCAGCAGATGGAAGATTTTATGTAGGCGTTGATGTTGATAGCATTACGTTGAAATTTTATGATTCGCTTGTTGCGCTTCAGCTTGCTCTCGACAAGGGAGATGTTGACCTTATCACCGTGCCTCTTTGCGTAGGACAGTATATGTTGAATACAAATCATAATTACGTTTTAAAGGGCCTTGACTGGTGGTTCGTATCCCAATCGAATTCTTTTAACTTCGCTTTCATGGAAGCCAGAAAAGATCTACAGGAACGCTTTAACAAAGCTCTTGCTCAAATGAAAAGAACTGGCGCGCTTGGAATGCTAGAACATCAGTATGTTACAGATCCCACGCAGGAGTCTTTAAAGCCCGTAGAGTTTAACAAATTTGAAGACGCTGAAACAATCACTGTAGCAGTTACCGGAGATATGCCGCCTCTTGATTATATCGCTGAGAACGGAACGCCGGCAGGTTATAACACTGCGCTTCTTGCAGCTATCGGGCGCATAATGAATGTGAATATAAGGCTTATAAACATTGACACATTAGCACGTGCAGCCGCTCTTCAATCAGGACGTGCGGACGTTGTATTCTGGTTCCAGAGCAGCGTAGATCCTTCGGCTCCTAATCTTGATGTTCCCGAAGGAATAATTCTTTCAGATCCTTATTTCAAATGGAACGAGCAATATTTCATAGGCAAGAAATAAAAACTCTTTATGCTTTATATTTTATTTTGCCTCCCTTAACCGGGAGGCTTTTTTGTATCACAAGAATCTCAGCCTCCCTCGGGGGAGGGTTTTTGGCGGGCCGCTTGCGGTGGTGGGGGTTGCATTAAAACAAGAGGGTAACTTGCGGCAAGGGGTTATCTCTAAAAAAATTTTTTTGAAAAGCAACCCCCTCCGGCTCACTTCGTTCACCACCTCCCCAAGGGGAGGCAAGGGTATAAAAAAAATCCTCCCCGTTTAAAGGGAGGATTGATTTTCTTTTTTCTATTTATACTGCGTAGCCAAAGAACGCCGGAAGCCATAAACTGATCTGCGGAACAAACGTCAATAATAACAACGTGATTATCATGCAAATATAGAACGGCAGCGTCGCATTTACTACCTTCTCCATTGGCAGCTTGGCTATAGCCGAGCCTATAAACAAAACCGAACCAACAGGCGGCGTTAATAATCCGATACCACAGTTAAGAATTACCATGATACCAAACTGAATCGTACTGATCCCGATTGACTGCGCAACAGGAAGCAAAATCGGTGTAGCAATCAAAATTATCGGGGCCATGTCCATTATGCAGCCCAAGACTAATAAAATAGCGTTCAACATTAAAGCAATCGCTATGGGATTACTTGAAATGCTCGTGATTAACCGCGCCGCCTTGGCCGGAACGTGTAACACCGTCAAGCAATATCCAAATGCCGCCGAAGTCGCTATCAAGATTAATACAATCGCAAGAGTCTCAACGCAGGTATCTAAAGCCTTCCAGACTCCCTTTAACGTTAAGCCCCTGTAGATAAACAACGACACTAAAAGCGAATATACAACTGCAATAGCCGCCGACTCCGTCGCAGTGAAGACTCCGCCGACAACTCCAACGACAACGATTAAAATCGCCGCTAAAGCCCAGAAAGATTCAGCTAACTGCTTTAAAAATACTTTCATGCTGAACGGCGCGCCCTTGGGATAATTCCTCTTGACCGAAATAATATATGAGCCAACCATTAAGGAAATCGCTAATAACGCTCCGGGAAGATAACCGGCCATGAACAAAGCTCCTACTGATACTCCGCCCGCCGTTGTAGCGTAAATTACCATGTTGTGACTCGGAGGAACAAGCAAGCCTTCGCATGACGAAGTAATCGTAACTGCTGTTGAGAAATCAGCGTCATATCCCTGATCTACCATCATGGGAATTAATATCGAACCAAGAGAAGCCGTGTCAGCAGAAGCCGAGCCGGAAATTCCGCCGAAGAAATACGACGCACCTATATTAACCATTGATAAGCCGCCGCGCATCCAGCCGACTAGAGAATTAGCCAAGGCTATCAGCTTATCCGAAATTCCGCCCGTCCCCATTAAAACTCCCATTGTGATAAAGAACGGAACAGCCATTAAACTGAATGACCATATGCCTTTAATCATTTGCTGCGGCAATGTGACAAGCGCCTGCCCCTGTGAAAGCAGACAGAATACAGTAGAAAGTCCTACAGCGTAAGCAATAGGGAAGCGCAACAAAATCATAAGCAGGAAACTTCCCAGCAATATTAACGTAGAAAGATCTTCAGGGCTCATTCCAAAAAAGTCTTGCATTATTTACGCGGCCTCCTTGTTATCATTTTTATCTTCTTTTTTTTCAAAACGGCTGACTATCTGCTCAAGCTCAAATATAGCCATGCCTGCACCCGCTATAGGTATCGGCAAATACATCCATACGCGGCTCAACTGCGGAAGAGATTCGTATTTTCCAAAACGCGCTAACGGTGAGTTGCATACTTTAATACCGTAATAAAGCATTACAATTCCAAGCCCTAAGACTGCTACATCTGCTAAAACGTCAAGGAAAATCACAAGCTTTTCAGGCAGATATTTATCAAATGACGTCATACGAATATGAGCGCGTCTTCTGATCGCTAACGTAGCCGAAAGCATCGCCATATAGCACATGAAAGTTAATACGATCTGTTCACTCCATGCAGGGTCGGGAATGAATGAGATATAACGCCCGGCAACCGCCATACTCGTAATAGCAACGTCGCCTATTAATAAAAGCTTGCACAAGAACATCATGAACGCGTCCGTCCAATCAAATAATTTATGAATCGCTCGCAGCATATTAATTAATTTCACCTGTTCCTTTCTGTTCCTTCTGAAATTATAAAAATAGCACAAAGGAGCGCGGGGCATAAATTTTGAGGTTCTCCGATGTGCTATTTATTCATATCTTAAAATAAATAATTTAAGAATTCGAGTCGGGGTTATTATTTGCTAAGGTCTACGATTTTCTGATAGAGATCAGCCTGGCTTGCAGTGTTGTTCTTAATTGTATTCTGGCAAGCTGAAACCCACGGTGCTTTGTCTTCGACTTCGACAACATGAGCGCCGCCCGCTTTAAGATCTTCAAGAACTTTTGCTTCTGCTTCAGCTGAAATCTTCGCATTCTGTTCAGAAGTATATTTCGCGGCTTCCTTTACCCATGCTTTCTGCTGATCGTTGAGCTTGTTCCATCCGCTGTCAGCAATGATAAGCTGAACTGCTCCAAGCGTGTGGCCGTCAAGCAGTAAGTAAGGCGCAACTTCCTGGAAAGCGTTTGAACGATAGTTAGCGATAGGCTGCTCGGCCGCGTCAGTGACTCCGGTCTGAAGAGCGCTGTAAAGTTCAGTGAAGTTTACGACTGTCGGGTTAGCTCCAAGATCTCTTACCATGCTGGTCATAACAGGGTCTTCGGATACACGGATCTTCTTGCCCTTGAGGTCTTTGAGTCCTTCGACTTTGTCTTTAAAGAAGAAATGTCTGAAGCCTTCTTCACCGTAGCAAAGGCCGCGCAAAGGAAGTCCGATCTTTTCAGGCTCGTCAAGGAATTCATCAGCTAAATCACTGTTGGCGAATTTCCAGAAGTGTTCACGGCTTACAAAAGTATAAGGAATTGAAAGCAACATAGCCTTCTGGCAACCGTAGCTTGATAAAGCGAAAGCTGAAATTCTCATCATGTCAACGGTATCGCCGCCGCCTAACATTCCGTCAAGCAGCTGAGCTTCAGTTCCAAGTACGCCAGAAGCCTGAACGTCAATTTTAATTTCGCCGCCCGATAATTCTTCGACCTTCTGCTTAAAATTCGTGGCGATCTGTCCAACGATAGTGTCAAGCGGGTTGACTTCAGCATAAACCAACGTAACAGGCTCTGCAAACGCCTGAGCAGCTCCTAAAGCTACGAGAACGACAACTGATAAAGCAAGAAACTTTTTCATAAAAATGGCCTCCTTGATAAATTTAAAATTAATAACTTTTGGATTAAAGTTATTTTACTACAATAGACTTGCAAATGCACTTTCAGCGCCTTCGCTGCGAATCTTTTTCAAAGCACAGGCTACAAAACTTTCAAGCCCAGCGATCTTATTAAGATCCTGATCCCACATTTGAGTATTCGCCAAAACTGCATGAGTTAATTCTTCGGGGGAGTCGTTGCGGTGTGCATAGAAGAATTCAAGCGCCCATCTGTCGTCACTGATAACATAAGTTTTTCCGTCCGGACGTTTGCAAACAAGCCCCTTGTCTGAAAGCTCTTGAATATCGTTAGAATAAAACGCTATGTAAGCCGCCAGACTCATTGCCAAACACTGCGGGATCTTCCCGAACTTCTCAAAGTATTCCAACAAGCTCGGCATGTTGCGGGCCTTCCACTTGGCCGTGGAGTTAAGGGAAATGCTCATAAGCTCATGATTAATGAACGGATTGTTAAAACGATCCTGAACAGCCGAAGCGAACTCATCAAGATCTTTCTTATCAAGCGGAAGGATCGGGATAATTTCCTCATTGAGCATTTTGTTCATGAAGCCCCTGATGTGATCGTTGTGCATACAATCACGAACAATATCAAAGCCTGCAAGATATGCTCCAAGTACAAAGCCCGTGTGAGCGCCGTTAAGAATTCTTACCTTGCGCTTCTTGTAAGGCGTAACGTCCGCTACAACATGAACAGGAACTCCAGCCTTCTTGAAAGGCAAACGCGATTCCAATTCCGCAGGGCCTTCGATAATCCAAACACCGAAGACTTCTCCAACGTCAATTAAAGGATCTTCATAACCGTTAGCAGCGTTGATAGCTTCGACTTCTTTGGGATCTCTAATTCTTCCCGGGACTATGCGGTCAACAAGAGTCGAACAGAAAATATTTTCCTTGTTCACCCATTCGCGGAAGGCTTCAGCGTCTTTGAGTTCGTTCTTCCAGTCGTCAATATACTGATTGACGCAGCGTAATAATTCCTTGCCGTTGTTGTCAATAAGCTCACAGCTGAGAATTATTAATCCCTTTTGGCCGGCCTTAAATCTTTCATAAAGCACACGGGTTAATTTCGCCGGGAAACTCACCGGAGGATTTTGATCAAATTTGCTTTCAGTGTCGTGAACAATTCCGGCTTCTGTCGTATTGCTCACGATAATTTCCAAGTCTTTGCTACGGGCAAGCTCCAAAACTTTGTCCCATTCGCCGTAAGGATTTAAGGCACGGCTGCAAGCTGAAATTACGCGCTTGCGGTCAACTTTCTGTCCGTTCTCACTTCCGCGAAGGTAAAGCGTATAAAGCCCTTCCTGTTTATTAATGAGTTCAGAAAGTCCCGCGGCTATAGGCTGAACTAAAACGACCTTGCCATTAAAGCCCGCCTTCTCGTTGGCAACGTCAATAAAATAATCAACAAAGGCGCGAAGGAAATTTCCCTCGCCGAACTGCATGACTTTTTCCGGAGCGTCCTTGAGAATATAACCGTCATAGCCGGACTCTTTCAAGACGCTGTAGTTTAATTCACTCATTTAATATTAACCTCTTTATAATTCGTTTAATTTCTCACGTAAAATTTTTTCAAGCTCTGCAAACGCGTTGATAAAGCTGTCGCGTATCAAGATTAATAACTTGTCGGCCTCTTCTTCATTGAAAATATGAATAGCAAGATTACGGTACTCAAGCATTAATAGCCAGACAGCAGAGTCGTCAATCAATCCGAAACGATAGCCAAGCTTCAAAATTTCACGCGGAGAACCCGTTATGGCCTGCTCAACGCCCTGAAGCCTCAATACTTCCTGCAAGGCTTTCCATGCAAGCTCAAACGTTAAATTAAAAACCGTGATTACACCTGCCCGATAAAATTCGTTATCATAAGCGCAAGAAAAATCAGCGCGCTTTAATGCCGCAATGCCGGAAGAAAAATTCTCAAGTTTCTTCATATATAATTGTTCCGCCTTTAGAAATTTCTTCTTTTAATTTATCCGAGACTGCTCCACTAAGATTTATAACGTCAAAGATTAAAAGCGAATGAATTTTTTCTTGTATATCCCAATAGAACCCGGAAAAATCTCCTCCGCTTACGGCAATATCAACATCGCTGCGCTCGCTGTTTGCGCCGGAAGCACGGGAGCCGAATAAGATTACCTTCAGTACACCGTGCTTTTTTGCAAAAGTTCTTATCTCGTTCAAAACTCTAACGGACAGATTCATAAAAATTTTCTAGCGCTTAACTCTTGCGCCTGCTCCGCCCATGATAGCTTCTACTTCGTTTACGCTTGCCATTGAAGTATCGCCCGGGGTTGTCATTGCGAGCGCTCCATGTGCTGCACCGTAGTTCACAGCCTTCTCAGGATCGCTGCTTGTCATAAGACCGTAAACCAATCCTGAAGCAAACGAGTCGCCGCCGCCTACCCTGTCCATGATTTCAAGTCCGTCATAAGCCTTCGACATGAAAATTTCTCCACCGGCCCAGCATAAAGCTTTCCAGTCGTTTACCGTTGCAGTTCTTACTGTTCTAAGAGTCGTAGCTACGGCCTTAAAGTTCGGGTAAGTCTTAGCGGCTTCAGAGATCATTTTCTTATAGCCTTCGATGTTAAGTTCTTTTAAATTCGCGTCATTGCCTTCGATCTGGAAGCCCAAGCAAGCCGTGAAGTCTTCTTCGTTGCCGATCATAACGTCAACATATTTTGCGACTTCCTTATTAACTTCCTGCGCCTTGGCCTGTCCTCCGATTGCGCTCCACATTGAAGGACGGTAATTCAAATCGTAGGAAATCAAAGTCCCGTATTTCTTAGCAACTTTGCAGGCTTCGATTACAGTCTCGCAAGCCTGTTCGGAAAGCGCCGCATAAATTCCGCCGGTATGAAGCCAACGTACTCCGAGCTTGCCAAAGATATATTCAAAGTCAAAGTCTTTCGGAGTCGCTTGAGAAATTGCAGTGTTAGCTCTGTCGGAGCAGCCTACAGCGCCGCGAATCCCGTAGCCTCTTTCAGTGAAGTTCAAACCGTTGCGGCAAATTCGGCCGATACCGTCGGTCTTCTTCCAGTAAATTAAATCCGTGCTTACTCCGCCCTGTTCGATAAAATCTTTCATTAGCTTTCCGACTTCGTTGTCAGCGAAGGCGGTTATTACAGCGGTCTTGAGTCCGAAGCATTTATGAAGTCCGCGGATTACGTTATATTCGCCGCCGCCCTCCCAAGCTCTGAAGGATCTTGCGGTTCTGATTCTTCCCTCGCCCGGGTCAAGCCTGAGCATTACTTCTCCAAGACTGGCCGCGTCAAAAGTATATTGTTCTTTGAGATTAAGATCTAATTTCATTTTATGCACCTCTTACTTCTTTGACGATATTAGCAGCTTCTTTTACTAAGGCTTTAAGCTCGTCCCATTTGCCGGCCTTTACAAGATCTTTCTTGACCATCCAGCTTCCGCCGCAGGCAAGAATTTTTTCAAAGGCAAGATAATCTCTTACGTTCTTGGCATTAATTCCGCCGGTCGGCATGAATTTTAAATCAGTCAAAGCCGCCGCGATTGCCTTAATGCTTGCAAGGCCGCCGGAGTTTTCAGCCGGGAAAAATTTAACGACCTTCAGGCCAAGGCTCATAGCCTGTAACATTTCGCTTGCCGTTTGAGTTCCGGGCGTGACGGGAATCTTTTTCTCAATGCAATATTTAACGACAACGGGATCAAAGCCGGGGCTTACGATAAATTTTGCTCCGGCCGCGATTGCGCGGTCAACCTGTTCAGTTGTTAAGACCGTGCCTGCTCCGACTAACATATCCGGGAATTCTTTTGACATTGTAGCGATTGTATCAGCCGCCGCCGCCGTCCTGAATGTAACTTCAGCGCAAGGCAAACCGCCCTCGCAAAGCGCACGGCCAAGAGGCAAAGCGTCTTTAGCATCATCAAGAACAACTACGGGAACAATTCCTACAGAATGGAAACACTCAAAAACTTTTTCCAAAGGTCAGACCTCCTTAAAAAATAATTAATTAATGAAAACTGGAATGAATGAATCATAACATTACACGCTTAAAAATGGTAATTGTATAATATACAGAATTTCAAATTTCCAAAGTTTAAATCAGAAAAATTTTTTGAGGAGGGAAAAAGATTCATGAATGAATTGATTCGTATTCATGACGGCGATATGGTTGCGGTGGCTTTGACTCCTTTGGCTTCGGGCAAGACTGTTCCTGTCGCGGGGGCTTCGTGTTCCGTCACGCTCAACGAAGATATTACTATGGGGCACAAAGTAGCCTTGCGGGATATTGCCGAAGGTGAGAAGGTCATAAAGTACGGCTTCCCTATCGGACAGGCTACGGAAAACATCAAGGCCGGGAGTCATGTACACACACATAATCTCCGAACGCTTTTAAGCGGCAATCTTACATACGAGTATCACCCGACTAACCCGAAACTTGAAGAAAAAGAACATACGACCTTCCAAGGCTATGCCCGTAAGAACGGCTCTGTCGGAGTTCGTAACGAACTCTGGATAATTCCTACTGTCGGCTGTGTCAATGACATTGCAGAGACTCTTGCACACAAAGCTCAAGCCTTAGTAGGAGAAGGAGTCGAAAACGTACGGGCGTTTACTCACCCTTACGGCTGTTCACAGCTTGGCGACGATCAGGAACATACCCGAACGATTCTTGCTAACTTTGCTACTCACCCTAACGCCGGAGGAGTCTTAGTGCTTGGCCTTGGCTGTGAGAATAGCGGCGTAGCTGAAATTCAAAAACGCATGGGAAATTTTGACACCGATAGAACGCGCTTTTTAATTTCTCAAGACGTTGAAGACGAAGTAGAAGCGGGCTATAAACTTCTCGAAGAGTTAGCAGGCATTATGCGCGGCGACAAGCGAGTTCCTTGTGACTCTTCAAAATTAATCGTAGGCTTGAAGTGCGGTGGAAGTGACGGCCTGTCCGGCATCACAGCTAACCCTACAATCGGAGGCTTCTCGGATCTTTTAATAGCTCGCGGAGGCACGACGATTTTAACCGAAGTTCCTGAAATGTTCGGAGCTGAAACGATCTTAATGAATCGCTGCAAAGATCTTTCTACTTTTAATAAGACAGTTCATTTAATCAACGACTTCAAACATTATTTTGAAGCAAGCGGCCAGCCTGTTTATGAAAATCCTTCACCCGGCAACAAAGCAGGAGGAATCACTACGCTTGAAGATAAAGCCCTAGGCTGTACCCAAAAGAGCGGAAGCGCCGAAGTTGTTGACGTGTTGCCTTACGGCGGCCGGGTAAGTGAAAAGGGCTTGAATTTATTGTCAGCTCCGGGGAATGATCTTGTAGCTTCGACAGCATTGGCGGCAGCAGGAGCGCAGATTGTTTTATTCTCAACCGGACGGGGGACTCCGTTCGGCTGTCCTGTTCCTACGGTGAAGATCTCCAGCAAGTCGACAATAGCAAAGCATAAATCAAAATGGATTGACTTCAACGCCGGGACTCTTGTCGAAGGCGGAACAGTCCAAGAGAAAGCGAACGAGCTTTATAAATTCGTAATGGAAATCGCGGAAGGCCGGAAGACCCGCAACGAGATTAACGGCTTCCAAGGCATGGCGATATTCAAAACCGGAACAACGTTATAATAAAAAAGCCTCCCTTTGGGGAGGTTTTTTTATTGATAATCCCTTTGCCAGCAAGCTGACCCTCTTGGAAAGCACCCCCCACCACCGCAAGCGGTTTTTGAGTAAGGAATCCCCCCGCCGCAAGCGGCCCTCGCCCCCTTCTTTAAAAAATAACCCCCTCGCCACTTCGTGGCCCTCTCCCCC
>JAFSSV010000154.1 GCA_017450825.1 Synergistaceae bacterium | reverse complement strand
GGCCTTGTGAACCGTAGCCAATGATCGCAATTTTTTTCCCGGAGAGTTTGTTGAGGTCGCAGTCCTTCTCGTAATAAACACGTGCCATAAATAAAACTCCTTTTTAAAAAAGATTTCGATTATTTTAGCATTACTTAAAATAAAATTAACCCCTCCGGTCTTGCGCCCCCTGTTAAGGGAAGGGGGACCGCTTGCGGTGGAAGGGTTCTGGCGAGGGGGTTATTTCTCAACAAGAGGGCCGCTTGCGGTGGTTGGAGTTGGTAAAGGGGCTAAGCGCTGGCGAGGGGGTCATCTTAAAAAAATTTTTTAAACTAACTTTCTTTGACTTTTATCTTGTTTTGACCATTTGTTTTTTCAAGTAAAGACAAGGAGGCACGGCTCAAAAAAATCCGTCACGCATATGTCACGCGTGACAAAATCGTGACAGAAAAAACTCCTTGCGCCCCCTGTGAAGAGGGGTATTCTCTAACAGATAAACATAGCGTCACCGAACGAAAAAAATCGCCAGTTATTTTTCGCGCAGTCTTCGTAAATTTCTAAAAGCCTGGACAAAATTTTTTCTTCGTGCTGAAATTCACCGGCCTTGTTTGCCGCAAAAGACGACACAAGCATTAATAACGAACTTTCAGGCAAATGAAAATTTGTTATTAATGCGTCAACGATTTTGAATTTATAGCCCGGATAAATAAAAAGTCTAGTTTCTTTTACACCCGAAGAAATTTCTCCCGGCCCGGCCGAAAAAGATTCAAGCGTTCTAGCCGCCGTAGTCCCCGAAGCAATTACACGACCGCCCGAAGCTTTGCATTCTTTAATTAATCTTGCTGTAGCCTCTGAAAGCTCACAGTGTTCAGTATGAATATCATGCTCGCGAATATCCTGCGACTTTACAGGCCTAAAAGTTCCAAGCCCAACATGAAGAGTCACGAACGCAATTTTTACTCCAAGATTTTTTATTTCTTTAAGAAGCTCCGGCGTAAAGTGAAGGCTTGCCGTAGGAGCCGCGACTGAACCTTCGTACTTTGCAAAGACAGTCTGATAAGACTCGCGCATGTTGCCCGAATTATTTTTTATGTACGGAGGCAAGGGAACTTGTCCGGAGTCGTCAAGAAAATTTATAAATTCTTCACGGGAATTAAAATCGAATTTTATTTCTCGTATACCTTCGGGGCCTTCGTTAAGGACGCGCAAAAATTTTTCTCCGGCCTTCAGAATATCGCCCGTGTGAATCTTCCGGGCAGGCTTAACAAGAGTCTCCCATGTTAAAAAATCAGGTGTGAGACTCTTTAATAAAAAAATTTCACATTGCCCGCCGGATTTTCGAGTCCCCTTCAAACGCGCCGGAATGACTTTAGTATTATTTAAGATCAATAAATCGCCGGGACGCAAAAAATTTTTTATGTCCCGAAAAATATTTTCGCGAAAAATTTTTTGTTCTCTTACGTTCCAGACAAGAAGCCGCGACGAGTCACGAGGACTGGCCGGAAATTGAGCGATATTTTTTTCGGGCAGGTCGTAATAATACGATCTAAGGTCGTATAGATTTTCATGTTGAATAGAAATAGAAATTTTTTCTCACTCCTGTTATAGCAAACACAGTTTATTTTCTATAAAACCCCTCCGCCTCACTTCGTTCGGCACCTCCCCTTAGACAGGGGAGGCAAGACAGAAGATGTCGAAGAAATCCTTGCGCCCCAGCCGTCCCTGTAAGGGAAGGGGGACCGCTTGCGGTGGAAGGGTTGGGGGAGAGGGCCGCTTGCGGCGAGGGGGTTAT
>JAFSSV010000019.1 GCA_017450825.1 Synergistaceae bacterium | reverse complement strand
GCCTTTAACGAAGTAGAAATTACCGGACAACTCAACACTGTTAAATTTAACGTGAGCGAATACAACGGAGAAGCACTGTCGGATTTCTTGCTTACGGCGCAGCTCGGAACGTCAAGAATAACTTACGATAATAGATTGTCGAGTCCGGAACAAAAATCGCAGCTGAAATTACCCGCGGGAACTTTTAACATTGAGGTCTCCAAGACGGGTTACGTTCCTTTCAAAATCAAACAGCGCGTTGATGAAGGCGACGAATTAACGATTGACGTACAACTCGTTAAAACCGGATACGGAAGTCTGTCAGGAACAGTCCGAGACTCTGAAGCAGGAAGTTACGTAACAGATGCAACTGTAACTTTGAGATCCGGCTTTAATGTTCGCAGCGGTTCTGCGGCCGTTACTCCCGTAACAACAACCGGAGGAACATACAGCTTTGAAAATATCGCCAGCGGTTATTACACGCTTGCAGTAGGTAAGAGCGGATACTCACGAGTATTTTATAATGTCATAATTCCGCCTGATACGACGCAGGTTTTCAATGTCGTATTTGCTTCTGCTGTATCGACAGGCGAGTATAGAGTTACGCTTCAGTGGGCTGAAAATCCCAGAGATCTTGACTCGCATCTTTACGCTAAACTTTCTGACGATCATACCTTCCATGTTTATTACGGAAACAAGAACGGCTATCGAAATGACGGAACTTTAGCGGCCAATCTTGATCGTGATGACACGAGCGGCAACGGTTTTGAGACAACTACATTGACACGGGAAAACAACGCGCAATATAAGTACTATGTTCACTGGTACTCCGGAAGCGGCACATGGGGCGGTTCAAACGCGATTGTTATCCTTTATAGAGGTTCTTCACAAATAAAACGCTGGACTGTTCCGAGTTCTTTTGCAAGCGTAGAAGGCTCCAGCTCGCAAGCTTGGCATGTATTTGACCTCACAAGCGACGGCCGGGTTGTAGAAGTTAATACGCACTTGTCGAACTTCGAATGTCACAATCACAATTTTGATTTCACTGAATCGACTGCAAGCACTTCCGCGAGTAATGCCCGTACTACTTATTCTGCTCCTGCAAAAGTTCTTCCCGATAAAAAAGAAAAATAATAACTTATCTAAAAGGCCCTGTAGTAACGCTAAGACGCAGGGCCTCTTAAATTTTTTTAAGCTTTAAACCCTCCGCCCTCCTTTTGTCATGTTAAAATTAATTTTAAATTTACAGGCTCATAGATAAATGACACGAGAAAATAAAAGGAGAAAATCATATGCCGCTCAAAATAGTTCGTAACGATATAACAAAAATGGAAACCGAGGCAATCGTAAATACGGCCAATCAATATGCCGAAGTCGGCCCCGGCTGCGATATTGCTATATACGAGGCGGCAGGTTATTCGCAGTTATTAGAGTACAGAAAAAAATATATAGGCGAAGTCCCCGAAGGCGAAGTCTTTATAACTCCTGGCTTCAATTTGTCAGCAAAAAATATTATTCACGCGGTAAGCCCGCTTTACATAGGAGGCAACAAGGGAGAAGAGGAAAAACTCCGCTCATGTTACAGAAAAAGTTTAGAACTCGCAAAGCAGCACGCTATAAAATCTATTGCCTTTCCGCTGATTGCTACAGGCAGCTTCGGCTATCCTAAAGAAAAAGGAATGCGAATCGCCCTTGACGAAATCAACTCGTTTCTTCTTGAGAATGATATGCTGGTTTATGTCGTAGTCTTTGACAGAGAAGGCACAGAACTTGCCAAAAAAATTTCTCCGGATCTTCACGAATATATAAATCTTCATTATGTTGAAAAAAGAAGGTTTCCTGTTTCTTTCAAAAGAAGAATTCCCGAAAATCTAAATAACAGGAATATACAAGAAGTTTTTTCTCTAGCAGAGCCGCTGGAAAACAAACTTAAAGAAAGAATGCAGCATATCTCTGACACGTTCTCCGAATACTTAATGCACCTAATAAAAATTAAAAAATTAACGAACGTTGAAGTCTATACAGACGCACTTATCGACCGAAAAAATTTCTCAAAAATCAAAAATAATAAAAACTATAGACCTAAAAAATTTACAGCCCTCTGTCTTTGCGTCGGAGCAAAACTCAATCTTGACGAAGCTAAAGACCTTCTAGCCCGAGCCGGCTATGCCCTTTCACCTTCTGACAAAACAGATATTATTTTTTCTTACTTTATTGAAAATCAAATTTATGACATGATAGAAATAGATATTCAGCTCGAAGCCTTCGGCCTTAATCCCATCATTTCTTAAATGTCGCCTCTTGAGCGACTTAAAATTCCTCCCTGCTTTGTATAATCGCCTCATAAAATTTTTCAGGAGGGATTTTTCAATGAAACAAGGCTTAACAGAAGTAGTTTTCATTTTAGACAGAAGCGGTTCAATGAGCGGACTCGAAAGCGACACGATCGGCGGATTCAATTCCATGCTCGAAAAACAGCGCAAAGAAGACGGCGAAGCTTATATTTCTACAGTCCTCTTTGACCACGTAAGCGAAGTACTTCACGACCGAGTCCCGATTGAAAAAATCGAGCCTATGACCGAAAAACAATATTATGTCCGCGGTAATACAGCGCTGCTTGACGCAATAGGCGGAGCTATTCGCCATATCGCTAACATTCACAAGTACGCACGCGACGAAGACAGGCCCGAAAAAACTCTGTTCGTAATCATAACGGATGGAAAGGAAAACGCAAGCTGCAATTACAGTTATGCTAGGGTCAAGGAAATGATCGAGAACGAAAAAAATGACTACGGCTGGGAATTTCTTTTCTTGGGCGCAAATATGGACGCGGTAGGAGAAGCGAAAATGTTCGGAATCGACTCCAGACGCGCCGTAAGATACCACAGCGACCGCTCCGGAACAAGAACGAATTACAGAGTACTTTCTAAAGCTGTGTCGTCCATGAGAAAAGCCAGAAGCAGAGAAGAAACAGATGAGATCCTTGCGGAAGCTTGCTTGGAGATCGCCGAAGACTACAACAAGAGGCCTTAGCATGAAAAAGGAAATTCTTGGGGAGGGCCAAAGCCGTCCCTGTAAGGGAAGGGGGACCGCTTGCGGTGGAAGGGGTGGGCGGGGGGATTCCCTAACACAACCCCCTCCGGCCCTTCAGGCCACCTCCCTTTTTAAATCAACCCCTCCGCCCTCACTTTCTATACCTTCCCTTTATTTAAAAATCAACCCCTCCGCCCTCACTTCGTTCGGCCACCTCCCCTTACTTTTAAATTTAACCCCTCCGCCTCCTTTCAGTCGGCACCTCCCCTTTCAGGGGAGGCAAGAGTGTAAAGGGAATAAAAGATGTCGAAGAACTCTCTCGTCCCCCCTGAAAGGGGGGATGTCAACTTGTTGACAGGGGGGTTGTTCTCCGAGAGGGCCACGGAGTGGCGAGGGGGTTATTTATAAAAAAAGGGGAGGACCGCTTGTGGCCCTTACTCAAAAACCGCTCGATGCTTGCAGAAAAAAAACGCAATGCTGTAGAATATTCAAGACCTTACAAGAGGTCGTGAAAAAATTAAATATGGAAGGAGTTAAAAATATGAAAAAAATATTTTTAACGGTTTTATTATCAGCCTTCGTGGTCTTCGCATCCATGGCCAGCGGTAATGTGAGCGACAAGTTATTTCAGGTTGCTTTGCTTCAGTCGCTTATGCAGGGTGAATATGACGGAGTAATTACTGTCAAAGAACTTAAAACATACGGCGATACCGGCATAGGCACTTTTCAATCCGTCAACGGAGAACTGATCGCTCTTGACGGCGAAGTTTATCAGGCGCTCTGGGACGGAAGCGTAAGACTTGCATCTGATGATGAAACTGTACCTTTTTCGAACGTTACTTTTTTTGATGCCGATCTCACGAAAAAGAACGTTAATGCCTCTTCGATCAATGAGCTGAAAAAAATTTTGGATTCATTAGTCGAAGCTAACGGCAAAAATCAATTCTACATGGCCAAGATAACCGGCCTGATGTCCTCGATTTTAGTTCGAAGCGAATTAGCACAGGAAAAGCCTTACAAGTTCCTTGACGAAGCTTTGAAAACTGACCAGAGGGAATTTTCATATGAAAACCTCAATGGTACGGTCGTTGCTTTATACTGTCCTGATTATATGGATGGGCTTAACTCGCCGGGCTGGCATTTACATTTTGTTTCGGAGAATCGCAAGCTGGGCGGCCATGTCTTAAGCCTTGCTGTAAAGGACAGCACTTTAGAATTAGATATTATCAGTGAGTTCGCAATGATTGTCCCCGCTAGAGAAAGCTTTAACGAGAAAAATCTTGCTACTGATATGAAAAAAGCTATTGAAGAAGTCGAAAACAAAACAAAATAATCAAGATATCATTTCAAAAAAGAGGCTGTTTCAAGACGGCCTCTTTGTGTTTATATCATAATTCGCTTTTGCGCTCAAGTCATTTTAATTATATAGTAAAAGCACTTGAACATAACCCCCTCGCCAGCAAGCTGATTTTTTTTGAAGGCAACCCCCCTGTCAGCAAGCTGACATCCCCCCTTTCAGGGGGGACGAGAGAGTTTTTCAACACCTTCTATTTACTTTACACTCTTGCCTCCCCTGAAAGGTGAGGTGGCCGAACGAAGTGAGGTCGGAGGGGTTGCTTAAAAAAAATTTTTAGAGATAACCCCCTCGCCACTTCGTG
>JAFSSV010000153.1 GCA_017450825.1 Synergistaceae bacterium | reverse complement strand
CGAAGCTTGCCTTTGGCAAAAAATTTCCGTAACGTTCCTGTCACGCGTGACATATGCGTGACAAAATTTTTCTACACCTTGCCGCCCCTGAAAGGGGAGGTGGCTGACCGAAGGGAGGTCGGAGGAGTTAATGTTAGGAAAAAAGGAAAGTGATGAGCAAAGCGAACCGGAGAGGGGTTATAGAAAATAAACTGTGCTTGCTATAAAATTCGCGCTCTTGGCAGTTCCTCAGGACCTTCAAGCTTCAATTCAGCACTCACTCTGAAATTTAACATATCTTGATTAAGCTTGAATGAAGGCGAATAATTTTTTATGACAGTCATTCCCCGTTGACCTGTTGAAATTTGGGCAAGCCGGAAAATTTTTTCCAGCCTCTTGTTTCGTGAAGCACTTCGAATTATTCCGGGATTGTTGATTAAAACTTTTGAAGGGTTGGAAGTCATAGTGATAAAAATTTTGTTGTCCAGTTCATAATCAGAATGTAAAAGGGAATTTATAAAAATTTCCCGGAACGCCGCCCCGCATTTATATGACAAAACAGGCAAGATACGCGGCAAAATATTTTTATACGCCTCCCAGATATTCAACGCCGTCAATTCAACCCGACCTCCTGAATAATTACACGAGGCCCTAATCCTTAAAATATTGCTGAACATTAAAGCCCCCGCAAATGTCAAATACTTCCCAGAAAAAATATATGACCTTCCCAAAAATTCCGAAGGCTTTAAGATTTCATATTCAGCTCGGGAATTTATTACAGTCTGATAAAAATCGTTGAGGCTTTCAAGATTTATATAACAGTTCATAGCCGGACTGTCGTCACGCGAACTCGTCAACGAGTCCCCCGCAATCACAGCTGCTGCTCTTCTATTAGAAATTATATTTTGTCCTTCAACACGGCGGAAAATTTTTCCGTCAAACTTCATCGGCTTCTCGTTCCATGAGGCCGAAGGAATATATAACGCAATAATTTTTTCTGTCTTAGCCCGGATTGATTGAACAAACGAGATCAAATCTTCAAAGGCAATTTCAAATTCATAATGGACAATGTACACCGAAGCTCCCCGAGAAGAGTCTTCGTCAAACGGAAAGATTATCCAGCCTCCCGAAGAATTAGCAAAGGCACACGCAGCTTCAGGAAGTTTAAATAAATCTCCCTCCGCTAAAAATTCTCTGTCATCGCTGGAAGTCCTTTCAAGAAATTCTGTGAGGTTAGAAAAATTTACACTCAAAATAATTTATCCTTTAATTTTTTACTGCTTGCTATCTTATTATAATTAAGTCAAAAAATTTTTAACAAAGGCAAAAAATTTTCCATGGCTATAAAAACTATTACAAAATATATTTGTTCAGAATGCGGACACGTCACTACCACCAAGACCGGAAAATGTCCGGGCTGTAACGCATGGGGAACACTCGAAGAATTGCCAGAAGCCCCGAAGGCTTCAAACGCTCTGAAAAATTCTCCGCATGTAAAAATTATCAGCTCCCTTGACGTTAAAGCCCCCGAAAGAATCTCAACAGGTATTGAAGAACTTGATCGCGTTCTAGGAGGAGGCTTAGTCCCGGGAGGAGTCACTCTAATCGGAGGACAGCCGGGAATAGGAAAATCAACCCTCTTATTACAGGCCGCGGGAAGCGTAGCAAAAAATTATAATGCTCCTGTCCTTTATATTTCAGGCGAAGAGTCTGAAGCTCAAGTAGCTTTGAGGGCCTCAAGAATTAATACGGCCTCTGAAAAATTATTTTTATATTCAGGTTCAGGGCTTGAGGACGCGTTGAGCAATCTTGACCGCGAAAAATTTTCTTTCTTTGTTCTTGATAGCGTTCAAGCTATGACAATCGGCAATGAAACAGGCTGGCCCGGAACTATCTCACAAGTCAGAGCCGTAGCTCAAAGAGTCATAGACTGCGCGCGCGAAAAAAATATCCCGGCCGTAATGATCGGACACATAACTAAAGACGGAAAAATCGCCGGGCCTATGCTGCTTGAACATATGGTCGACACGGTTTTAAATTTTTCGGGTGAAGGTTACTCGTCTTACAGAATGTTAAGAGCCGTAAAAAATCGTTACGGAAGTACGGACGAGCTTGGAATTTTTGAAATGCAGGAGGACGGACTCGCGCCTGTTTCAGACAAGAGCGGCCTGTACTGGAACAGGGATGACTCCGCCGTTGCCGGTGTCGCTATGACTATAGCCCTTGAAGGCAATACGCCCCTTGCCGCTGAAATTCAAACGCTGGCGGCCCGGACTGTCTTCCCTTATCCAAGACGGACAGCACGAGGCATAGAATTAAACCGCTTTCAACTTCTAACGGCTGTGATAGATCGCCGCTGTAATATCTCAACGAACAGTCATGATTTATATATCAACGTTGCCGGAGGTTTGAGTCTTCAAGATCCTTCGGCGGATTTGCCTTCGTGTGCCGCGATTGCTTCGGCTTTAAAAAATTTACCGCTCAAGGCCGGAACTTGTTGGCTTGGTGAAGTAGGACTCGCCGGGGAAATCAGACCCGTCACACGAATAGACTTACGACTGAAAGAGGCGGCGCGTTTAGGCTTTCATACTGCGGTCGTAAGCTCAAAGGAAAAAATAAAATTTGCAGGCATTGATACTTTGAGAGTTTCTCATATTGATGAGGCGCTCGCAGGGCTGTTAGTGAAATCTTAAAAGCAAGCTGGCCCTCTCCCCTAACCCTTCCACCGCAAGCGGTTTTTGAGTACGGAATCCCCCCGCCGCAAGCGGCCCTCCCCCCTTAAAAGGGGGGCTTTAGGGTATTACTAACAAAGCCTCCCCTTGGGGAGGTGGCCAAAGGCCGGAGGGGGTAATTTGTTAAAGAGGTGGCCTGAAGGGCTAGAGGGGGTTATCGTTTTTTAAGTGTGCTTTATAAATAAAATAAGGCAAGAAATTTTAAGCCCTAAGAAAGAATGCTACAATAATCGCCAAAAAATCAAAGGTAATTTTTTTCCAGAATGAGAACAAGATTTATTTATTCCAAAAGAAATTCAGCGTGCTTTACGCCTCATATAGCCCTTGCTCAAATGTTTTCACGAACGGCAACACGCGCCGGACTGAAATTAATAATGACACAGGGTTTTTCACCGCGTGCAAAGATAAGCTTCGCTCCAGAACTTCCCGCCGGAGTCGTCGCCCTTAATGAACCTGTCGATATGTTCTTTGAAGATTGCAATAAAGAAAATATTTTGCCCGCAATGAACGCCGCACTTCCCGAAGGTTTTTTTATCTCACGCGTGACCTTCCCCGCCGAAGACTCTCCGGCACTCGGAAAAATTTGCACTCACGCTGAATATTTAATCAGATGTCTTTCAGGTTTTAATCAACTTGAAGATGCAGCAAAAAATTTTTTTCAAAAAGATTTATTGAGCTCAAGCTTTCTTGATAACTGGCTGAAGATTTTAATTAAGAGTCCCGCTCAAAATCCTATTGGAGGCTTCGTAAGAAATTTAATACAGGAAAATTTTATCGCCGGCTGGCACGAAATTAATATCGTCCGAACTAAAATAGGCGACCAAAATTTAAATCTATCATGAACAAAACAAACATAAAAATTATTGCAGACCTCAAAGAGAGTCAGCAGTCCCGAATCGCTTTGCTTGAAGACGGAAAATTAGCAGAAGTTTTTATAGAATACGATTTGCCCGGCGAACGGAGTCTTTCAAGTTTATCAAGACAGGGCGATATTTTTAAAGCAAGAGTCGAAAAAATTATTCCGGCGATTGACGCGGCCTTCGTTTCGATTTCTACTAAGGCTCAATGCGCCAGCGCCCCTCATAATGCTTTCCTGTACTTGAACGAAGATCCGGAGCTTGTAGGAAATCTTAAAGCCGGACAGGAAATAATCGTACAGATCACAAAGAACGCCCGCGCTAATAAAGCTCCGCGGGTAAGCACAAAAATTTCTGTTCCCGGCCGTTGGGTTGTCTTAATGAAAGGGAGCGACGAGGCCGGAGTCTCACGCAGGATTTCAGATCTTTCGGAACGCAAGCGCCTGAAAAAAATCGCCGATGAGTTCAAAGAAAATTTGTCGGACTTAGGAATTATTATCAGGACGGCCGCCGAAGGAGTCCCCGAAGAATTTTTACGTGAAGACTTGAAAATTTCTTTGGAACTCTGGAACGAAATCAAAGCCAAAGCAAAAACGACTCCTGCTCCTTGTCTTTTATATCGTGACACGGGGACGCTTGGCCGCGTTCTTCGTGATGAAATCTCCGGACACATTGACGAGATTATTATCGACGACCCGGACGAATTTGAACGCTCAAAAAATTTTGTAACGAGATTTTTCCCCGAAGCCGTTGACGTGAAATTATACGAAGGCGTTACTCCTATATTTGAATATTTTGGAATAGAGATTGAAATTCAAAAGGCCCTTGAACGAAAAGTCTGGCTGAAGAGCGGCGCTTGGCTCATGATTGATCAAGCCGAAGCTCTTACTGTTATTGACGTGAACACGGGGAAATTTACATCAGCTCCGGATATGCGCGCTACTGTTCTTTCTGTCAACAAGGAAGCAGCCGAAGAAATTTCCCGCCAGTTAAGACTGCGATCTATAGGCGGAATAGTTGTCGTAGATTTTATAGACATGGAAAATTATTCAGACCGTCAAGAACTCTTGAAGCACTTTGAAAATATTTTGTCACGCGACAAACGCAAGGCAAGGGTCTTCAGCATAACTAAACTCGGACTCGTTGAGCTTACCCGCAAGCGCGAACGTCCGGACTTAAAAAATATTTTGACTCGAGCTTGTCCGTTATGCGGCGGCGATGGTTTTGTCGAACGTGAAGAAAGTGTTGCCTCAAACATAAAACGCTTCGTAAGAAAAATCACGAGCGCTAATAACAGTGAATGCTTTGTGATTCAAGCTTCCCCTCACATGGCCGCGTACCTGGCTGATTACATAGAAGAATGGCGGACAGAGTTCGGCCGGGAAATTTTTATTGAGCCTTCAAAAGATCTCAAATGGAATAAATACAAGCTCAAATATCAGGGCAAGCTTGTTAATAATTTATAAATTTTTCTTCTTAATAACTGCAACCCCTTGCGCCTTCCCTTCGGCCAAGCACCTCCTTTTCTAACAACCCCCTCCGGCCCTTCAGGCCACCTCCCCTTTAAAAAAATCAACCCCTCCGGTTCGCTTCGCTCACCACCTCCCCTTTCAGGGGAGGCGAGGTGTAGCATAAATATAAGATGTCGAAGAACTCTCTTGCGCCCCGCCGTCCCTGTAAGGGAAGGGGGACCGCTTGCGGTGGAAGGGTTGGGGGAGAGGGCCACGAAGTGGCGAGGTGGTTATTTCCCAAGAGGCAGGAGGTTATAAAGTGTCACAAAAAATTTTTATTTTTCGTCAGGATAAAGCCCGAACTTCGAGAGTCCCGCCTTGCCCTGTTCGAGTCGCGACAAAGCCAGAGGCATAAGCTCAACTAAAATATAATTATCGTGAACTCTGATTGCTCCAACCTCATTGCGTTCGACTTTCAAGGCCCGGCACATAGCGTTTAAAATCTGTCCGGTGTTCTGGCTTCCTTTGTTGCTCTTGAAACGTTTGAAAGATCCCTTGGGCTTGCTCTTTTTTGAAAAGGCTTCGACAGGACGGGACACGCCGCGGGGAGTCCGTGAAAATTTTCCGCTGCTCCTGTCGGGCGTAACTGAAGAGTGACGAATCTTCCGGCGCTCTTGCTCGTGAGCAAGTTCCCTGTCCAAGCTGTAGCCTTTGTTGCGCGTACTCAAGACGGCTAATAATTTCGCAATTATTATTTTAGGCTCAGCCCTTGTGATTAAATCATCGGCCCACTTAACGCACTCACCGAAATCAGCATCAACAGGAGCGGCAAAAATTTCCTGTTCGGCCGAGTCCCTCCAGGCTGAACGAATTTCATCTATGCCGGGAATGTCGCGCCATTCTGTTTTTATTTGAGTGCCTCGCAGCATCTCACGGAAGCGCCCGATCTCCGGCGGCGATAACAAAACTATATTGACTCCCTCGTGTCCTGCTCGTCCCGTACGGCCGGAGCGGTGAATGAAAGTTTCTTTATCGTCAGGGAGGCCAAGCTGAATAACATGACTCACGCCTTCAATATCGAGTCCTCATGCCGCTACGTTTGTAGCAACGAGGCAAGGGACTGAAGCGGATTTAAAAGAGGCTAATACCGCGTTGCGTTCGCCTTGCGTCATATCACCCTGTAAAGCCGCTGCGCTGAAGCCGTGATCTTGTAACCGCTGGGCAATCTCTATCGACTCCATTTTAGTATGACAGAACACTAAGCTTCGGCTCGGGTGTTCCCATAATAAAATATCTACGAGGCCTTCAAATCTTTTTCGGGAAGGAATTTTATAGACTCTGTGTAAAATATCTTCGTGCTGTTCGCCCTCTTCGTCAACTGAAAGAACTATAGGGCTTGTTAAATAACGGCCTGCAAGCTCGCGAACTTCTTGGGGCATTGTTGCCGAGAAAAGCCAGCGCCTTCCCTGCGGCATTGCGTCAAGGATAGCCTCAAGCTCATCACGGAATCCCATGTCAAGCATTAAGTCGCCTTCGTCTAAAACTACGCTGTGAATCTCTTTCGTGTCCAGCGAACCGCGCTGAATATGATCGCGGACTCTTCCGGGCGTTCCGGCTATCACGGCGGCACCGTGCTTTAAAGTTCTGAGCTGCGGATAAATATCCATGCCTCCGACTAAAGACGCTACAGAAATTCTAAGCGCACGGCCAAGAAATTCTGCTTCGTCTGCTGTCTGTTGTGCAAGCTCACGAGTCGGAGCAAGGATTAAAATTTGTGGATTGCGTTCGCCGATTTTCATTTCTTGCAAAAGCGGCAATAAGAACGCGAGGGTTTTGCCTGAGCCTGTCCTTGCTCTTACTATTAAGTCGCTGTTCCAGTCTTCTGAAAGCACTCTGTCTTGAACTTCCATTGGGGTTTTGAATCCCTTTTCAGCCAGGGCGCCGAGCAATTCCTTTCTCAGGCCATAAGAATTAAAGTCGTTCATGAAAAAAAAATATCTCCTAAAAAATTATTAATTGTGCATTACAATCGGAGCCGGTCTTCCGAATAAATAACCTTGAGCTAAATCGCAGCCGGCCTCCTGTAAAAATTCAAGCTGCTCTTGAGTCTCTACGCCTTTTGAGAGCGCGGGGATCCCGAGCTTCTTAGCCATATCAATAACGGCGGATATTATTATATTTGCCCGCGAGTCGTCAACCGAGCGTATCATGCCCATATCAATTTTAAGTCCGTCAAGCGAAAAATCTTTCAATACTTTCAGCGACGAGTAGCCAGACCCGAACGCGTCCATCCAGACTTTGAAGCCGTGCTTTCGGAGTCGGTCGGCTTCGTTTTTCATTGCGTCCATATCGACAGCAATAAGGCTTTCAGCAAGTTCGAGCCGTAAAAGTTCAGGAGGGATTGAATATTTTTTAACGGCATCGTCAATGACTCTTACAACGTCCGTAAGTTCAAAGTCTAGCCTTGAAAGATTCAGCGAGGCCGGGACGATCTCTTCGCCTTTGTCGCGTTTCATTTTCATTAATTCACAGACTTTATTAATTACAAAAATATCGAGCTTGTGAATCAATCTCTGCTCTTCCAGAACGTAAATAAAATCTGCTGGCGAGAGTCTCCCGTACTTTGGATCTTCCCAGCGCGTGAAAGCTTCGACCGAAGCGGTCTTGCCTGTCTTAACGTCAATGACCGGCTGAAAATAAATTTTGATTCGTTCTTCGTCCAGAGCCGTTTGAAGAGAGTCAATTATGTGCTGCTGAAGGCGAGCTTTCTTGTCCATGTTGCCGTCATAAAATTGAACGTTAGCTCCGTAATTATGTTTGATAGTGTCGCAGGCAAGCTTGGCGAAGTCGCATAAAGAACTTATGTCAACATCAGAATTTTTTATTTCATAGACTCCGGCTTTCATTTCGACTATAACGCCCCGGCGGATATTATTTACTCGGACGCTCATTCGGTTGATTCTGTCGTAGAGATCTTCTTGAGCCGTTATGACAGCAAAATGATCTTGGGCAAAGCGGGCTATAAGTCCATAAGGGAAAGTTTCCTGTAAAATTCTTGCGACTGTCTTTAACATTCTGTCGCCGCCGGCGAAGCCGTAAGTTTCGTTATAAGTATGAAAGTTTCTTATATTGAAGTATACACAGCTTGGCCGGCCGCCCTGTTTCAAGAAGTCTTTAATTTTTTCGGGAGCCTGTGCCCTGAATGAAGTCATGTTAGCAAGGCCCGTAAGTTCATCAACTTCTTTAGCGTTTGCTTCCTGAATGCTGGCCTGTCCGGAGATAGCCGTTAATTTTTCCCGCAGTTCCATATCATGAAGATAAACATAAAAAACATCGCCGAGTTCTTCGTCATGCACGAGGTGTCCCCAGTCTTCGATATTTTTAATTGTGCCGTTTTTTGTAATTATTCTGTAGGTCACATAGTCATAGCCGCCGGTTTCTTGAATTTGCTTGTTGATAATAGCGTTGACTTCTTCAATATCTTCGGGATAAACGATCGTATTAAAATTTCCGCCGGTGAATCTTATAAAATCCTGCGGGGAGTCACACTCAAAAATTTTTGCGATCTCATCGCTCACGAAAATAATATCTTCAGTTTCGTTAGCTTTATAAACAAGCAAAGCCCCGGGCATGTTAGCGGCAAGCTTGCTAATCGTTACGCTGTCGTCTTTGTTGAACATGAAATAAAAATCCTTTCGTAAAAATTAAAAAATGGCGGGGATTCCGGCCTGTTTACACAAAGCGTTCGCGGCTATTCTGTCAAAAATTTTGTGTCGTTTAATTGGCACACTGCGGCCTTTATTGTTCGTATAAATCGTATGATTCCCGCCTTCTCGCTGAAAATGCCAGCCGTTTTTTTCAAAATGTCTAATGATGTCCCTTCGTTTAACTGACATTCACGGCAACGGCTTTCCTTATTTTTATTGGCAATGCTTCAATATAAAATGGAGTCTTTTTTATTTCCCGTCCGTCTTCGTCATATGCGAGGGCCATTTCTTGCGCCGCGTCAATCAACATTGCCCGGCATTCTTCCGTTGTAGCTCCCTCGGTGATAACTTCGGGCCATTCAAGTAACTGACCCATGTAGCCATGTTCGAGCTTCGTATAGCACGCAGTAAAGTCCATAAAAATTTTTCACTCCCTAATTTTCAATTCTTCTGGAATAAATCTAGCCAAAATTTTTTTCATTGCGTCGATCTTGATTGGCTTGGGCAGGTAGTCATTAAAGCCGTAGCTGATATATTCTTCGCGCAGCCCTGCTCCGGAGTTGGCGGTAAGCGCTATATATTTTGCAAGGCGTGAAGGCCCGTCAATTTCATGCGCTCTGTTAAGAGTCTCTATGCCGTCAAGGCCGGGCATTTTATGATCAAGAAAAATTATGTCGTAATGATTTTCTTTTAGAAGCTCAAGGCATTCTTCACCGCTTTCAGCCGTCTGGACTTTAGCCTGCGAGTCCTTCAGCATTCCCTTAGCTACGACTAAATTAACCGGCGTGTCATCAACTACAAGCAAGCTTGCTCCCGGGCATGTGAAGGGCCTGTCGTCTTCGGTTGATCCGGACAAGAATTTCGCTTCAAATTCATTTTCAAGCATGGCCTCATATTCTTTGATAGTTCCTCTGAAACCGTCTTGAGCTAATTGTTGATTAAGAGTCAAAGTGAAAGTGCTTCCCTTTCCGTATTCACTTTCAGCCAAAATTTTCCCGTCCATGAGTTCCATTAAATATCTTACTAGCGTAAGGCCAAGCCCCGCGCCTTGAATATTTTGAGTCTCGTTAAGATTGACGCGTTCAAACGAGTGAAATAATTTTTTCAAGTCTTCCTGTTTAATTCCTATGCCGGTATCTTTGACGGTGATAATTAACTTGGCCTGTTCGTGTTCAGTCAAAGAGCCTGTAACTTTTAAAATTATTTTCCCCTTTGAAGTATATTTAATAGCGTTGTCGATCAAGTTTGCTATAACCTGCCGCAATTTATCTTCATCGCCGTATAAATGTTCCGGGAGATTTTTATCAACGTCAAGGACAAATTCAAGTCCGCGGTCTTTGATTGCCTCGAAGTGTCCTTCTTCCAAGTCGCGCAATAATTGCCAGAGGTGATAATCTGTCTTGTATAGTTCCATTTTGCCCGACTCGATTTTAGAAATGTCTAAGATATTATTAATAATAGAAAGCAAATGATTTCCGGCGCGGCGGATATCTAAGGCGGCTTGACGAATTTCGCTGGACTTGCTTTCTTTCAAGATCATTTCATTCATTCCTAAGATTGCGTTCATTGGTGTTCTGATTTCGTGGGAAGTGTTAGCAAGGAAATCACTCTTGGCCCGGTTGGCGGCGTTTGTCATTCGTGTAGACTTTTCAGCGCGGAGGCGTGACTCTTCGAGATCTTTTTCTACCGTGAGCATTTGACGGTAAGCCGGAGCTTCATAATAAAAGAAAGTTACAAAAAGAACAATACACGCTACAGCATACGTGAACAAAACCGTCCGGATAAATAAAAACTGAATAACGTTCGCAAGAATCAAAAGTCCAACGAGAGAATTCAATACTATATACTGCGACTTGGCCGTGTAATATTTTCTGTGAGTAATTTGCAGCCATAAGGCCATAGCTACAAAATACAAAACGTAAACGCTCCGCCATAAAGTATTGTAATGTCCCCGCGACAATCCGCCTTCGGTAGAGATTACAAAAAAGAATCCCGAAGTCCCCGGCATTAAATTTAACGCAAGCACAACAAGGCTTGAAATAATCAACACGCGGTTGAACGCGTCAAATTTTTTGTCTTCAACTTTTACAAAAGCCTCTACATAGCGCATTAAATGATAAGCGTTAAAATTTACAGCCGCATAATAAATCGTTCGGATTGTCAAGTTCACGATGTATCTGTGCCCCCAGCCGTCGATTAATAAAGTGGATCCTACTTCCAAAGCAGCCGCAAGAAAAGTTGAAAGCGCTAGGAGTCTGAAGCGTTTATTTATTTCTACGTTTGTTGCGTATCTAACGAACAGGAACGCAGCAAGCACTCCCAAAAACGGGAGCACAGTCGCCTCGATCCAGACGTTATAACCGTATGTCAGCATTTATCCTAGACCCCCCCCTCGGGTTATCTTTTCAGAGGGAATATACTTTATCAGCATTTCTTCAAGCTCTTTGCCGTTGACTGGCTTACTTAGAAAATCATCGAAGCCCGCGGATAATAATTCAGCTCTTACACCTACAAGCGCGTTAGCAGTACACACTATGACTTTTGCTTTTGCTCCGGGAGCGTCCGGCATTTGTTTTAACTTTGCTAAAGTTTCTTTGCCGTCCATGTGGGGCATCATGTAATCCATCAAAATTAAATCATAAGAATTCTTTGCGATTTTCTTGAGGCATTCTTCGCCCGAGGCGGCCTCGTCGATTTTTATTTCAGTGCCTTTCATAAGGGATCTTAATACGACTCTGTTCATGTCGTTATCGTCGACAAGAAGGACTTTTGCTCCGGGAGCTTTGAGAGTCTCGTGAGTTTCTTTCTTTTTCTTGTGAGCTGCTTCAATGTCATATTCACGTAAAGTTTTTTCGCCCACGATCTTTTGAGGGATAACTACATGGAAGGTCGAGCCCATTCCGTAAGTAGAAGTTACTTCAACATTGCCGCCCATGAGTTCAATTAATCGCCCGGTTATCGCAAGGCCAAGGCCAGTGCCTTCAATGTTGTGAGTCTCTTTGGCGTCGATACGGCTGAAAGACTTAAATAATTTTGGAATGTCCTCGGCATGGATTCCGATCCCCGTATCTGTGACAGTAATATGAAGATTAATTAATGAAGGCGTTGTGCCTTTGACTCCTGTTAAAGAAAATTTTACGCTGCCCTTCTTTGTGTACTTAACTGCGTTGTTAAGTATATTAACCATGATTTGATTAACACGGATCTTGTCGCCGAATAATTCATCGGGAAGTGAGTCGTCTATCTGTTGAATATATTTCAAGCCCTTTTGTTCGGCGCGTATCTTGACCATGTTGTCAACGTTGCGGATTACCTCGCCAAGGTCATAATTTCTTGAGGCAAGTTCAAGCTGTCCCGTTTCGATTTTTGAGAAGTCAAGAATGTCGTTGATAATATGCAGAAGGGTATTTCCGGCGCTCTGGATGTCGCGGGCATATTCATATATCGGGCCGGCCTCGTATTTTCGTAAAATTACTTCGTCCATTCCCAATATAGTTGTGAGGGGCGTACGAATTTCGTGTGACATATTCGCAAGAAATTCCCCCTTCGCGGCATCGGCGGCTATAGCTGTAGCGTTGGCCTCGTCCGCAATCTCCTTGGCCTTCTTGAGCCGCTCAAGAGTCTTTTCGAGATCTCTGTAGGCCGGAGTCTCAAGCAGGAAGAAATAATAGTAAACGTTGACTGAAATTATTATAAAGTTCACGGGAACGTCCGGGAAGAAATTTTGCTGTGCTGCTTGAATGCTCCAGCAGACCAAGAGATTCGCTATCAGCGCCCACATCTGGCCCTTGGTGAAAGACCGCCGGTATATATAAAGCTCCGCCCATGTCCATACAGACCACAACAAGACAAAGCCGTAATTAATCAGCCAGAATAAATCACCCTGAACGAGTCCCGCGCCGTTTGCCGCGATTGAATAGTTCGTGCCCGTGAAAGCTCCGACAAGCTGAAAGTAAAAATAAATTCCCAAGGCAACATTTTGAGCGTAAAGCATTTTTCTTTTTGCCGGGGTATCCTGTCCGAAGCTCGCTATGTAACGCATGAACATAAAATAGACTCCGCAGAAAGTCATTTGCCAGAGAACTGAGAAAAAATATTTTGTCTGTATTGAAAATGAAGAGTCCTTCGCCAAAATTATCGAAACTAAAACGTCAACGATACTGCTGAAGGTCGTCATGTAACAATAACGCAAGAGTCCTTTTTTTTCTGAAGCCGTTCCGGTATAAATAAGATGAAGATAAACGCATAATGTAACGCTAAGAAATATCACGGCAATTTCGGATTCGATAATGTAATTGCTGTCCAAGTTGTAAATTCTCCTTTTGACTAACGCCCGTTTTTGGCAAGTATAACACCTATTCTCTTAATTCATAATTTTTTAAAGCTCTCGCTTTATATCTTAATATCTTATAAAGGTAACGTGTCTGAATTAAGTAGTTATACATTGCCCTGTAAATATGATATTATTCTTGTCCATGAATACTCAATCACTAAGGGATTTTATATTAGAGCCTGACAGAACAGGCAAGAAAGTTACGGCGCTGTGTTTTTGTACCTGCGGAGCGTTTGCGCTTCTTTCAACCGGAATAACGGGAATGATGAGATTTATCTCGGGCAATTCTTCGGCGGGGTGGGCCTATGTAATTTTAAGCTTCTTATCGGCGGCAATGCTGGCATATTCAGTTATAAATATCCGGCGCGGCACTATGGAACGCTTGTCGCTGTTGTCTTACCCGTTAGTTACGATTGGATTTATTTTCGGGTTGACGGCTTTATTTTTTCTTGACGGGGGAACGCGAGGAGGCATACCCGTATTTTTTATATTGGCCGTTGTCATTACGCCGTGCTTTTTAAAAGTCAGCGACGCAATAGTAATTTTAATTTTAGAAATTTTGGCTTACGTTTCTAACGCAATCTTTGAAGCTTACTATCCGGAGTCTGTAAATATTTCTTTCTTGAACTCCGGAAGCATAATTTTTCCTGTCTTTATAGTGACGGGAGCGCTGGCCGTTATCTGTTTGTTCTATACGTACGCTTACAGGTATCAGCAGGAGCGGCTCGACACAGCTATCTCAGACGCAAGCGCTGCCAACGAAGCCAAGAGTTCATTCTTGAATAATATGTCCCACGAAATCCGAACGCCTATGAATTCGATTTTGGGAATGAACGAAATGATTTTGCGCGAAGAAGACCGCCCGGAGATCCGCGAATATGCCTTAGTGATTCAACGAAGCGGCCGGGCCTTGCTCGGAATTATTAACGACGTTTTAGACTTTTCAAAATTACAAGATAAAAAAATGGAGATTATGCCCGTTCGCTATGATTTAAGCTCCTTGATTAATGACCTCGTGAGCATAGCAGCCGAACAGGCCAAGAAAAAATCTTTAACTTTTACAGTCAACGTTGATAAAGAAATTCCGCGTATCCTTGACGGCGATGAGTATCATATCCGGCAGGTCATGCTGAATATTTTAAATAACGCAATCAAATATACCGAACGCGGCGGCGTGACCCTCACAATGAAATTTGAGAAGCTCGACTCGTACAGCATACTTTTAAAATGTTCTGTGACTGATACGGGCATAGGAATTAAATCAGACGACTTGGAATATATCTTCCAGCCTTTTGAACACATCGAAGCCAGCAGAAAATTCAGCGCGGACGGTTCAGGGCTTGGGCTTTCAATCGTTCAGAAATTACTTGAGCTTATGGGCTCTGAATTAAAAATTGAAAGCGTCTTCCATAAAGGCTCAACGTTCTCGTTCGACATTAAACAGACCGTAATTAAATGGGAACCCGTCGGAGATTATGAGCGGGCGTTCTCCGTTGCCGCTGTACATCAGAATAAAAAGTTCATGCACTCATTTCAAGCGCCGGAAGCAAGAGTCTTAGTGGTTGATGATGCTGATGTTAATTTGCTGGTGTTCTCGAACTTGTTAAAGAAGACAAAAATAAAAATCGACACAGCCTCCAGCGGCTTAGAAATGCTCCAGATGGTAAGAATGAATCATTACGACATAATTTTCTTAGACCACAGAATGCCCGGCATGGACGGAATAGAAGCTTTCCATAACATGAAGAGAATCACGGACGGCCTGAACTTTAATACGCCCGTTGTAGCTTTGACTGCTAACGCGGTACTAGGGGCGCGGCAATTATATATTGACGAGGGCTTCAGCGATTATATTTCCAAGCCCGTTGATACCGTTCGCCTTGAACAAGTCCTGCTTGAATATCTCCCGAAGGACTTAATCATTAAAGGCAGCGAAGAGCCAGAAACCCCGGCCGAAGAGTCAAAGCCTCAAGAAAAATTTTCTACTGCTATTGATAATTTTGAAGAGCGTGAAGAAGTTGACGAGCAAGAGTCCGCCTCGCCTTATAAAAATATTCCCGGCATTGATTACGAAGCCGCGGTCACGAATTGCGGAACTGAAGACACGTTCATTCAGGCGCTGGAAATTTTTTATAACACTCTTGATAAAAAAGCCGACGAGATTGAAAATTATGAACGCGAAAAAGATATTAAAAATTATACGGTCAAAGTTCACGCCCTCAAGAGTGCCGCCAGACTTGTCGGAGCTTTGGAGCTTTCAGCGGACGCAAAATATTTAGAGGAATGCGGCGACAAAAACGACGTACACGAGATCGAGAAAAAGACTCCGGCCCTTCTAAAAAAATATAGAGATTACAAAAAAGTTTTGGCCGAAGTCTTCGGGAGCAATGACGAGCCTGATATGTCATTGCCGGAAATTTCTAAGACTGATTTAAAAGAAATGTACTCACTTATAAAAGGTTTCGCGGCGGATTTCGATCTTGATAATATCGACCGCATGATCGAAGAGGCTAAGAATTTTAGAATCCCCGAAGACGAACGCGAACACTTCGAGAAGATCAAAGAGTGTGTCACCAATGCCGATTGGGGTACGCTTGAACAGTTGCTATAATCTTATTGAGAATGAAGGAGGCAAAATTATAAAAAAATGAGCAAGGTTTTATTTATTACAGAGAAAGTGAGCTTCATTTCCGAAGGCATAATCAATCACTTAAAGGCCCAGGATTTTGAAGTCCTCACTGTCAAACCGGACGTTACTGCTATCTCAAATTTTTTGAAAGAGGACAACGGCAACGACGAAGAAGGAATTGATCCCGAAGTCGCCGCGCTCTTGAAGCAGCAACAGCAGGAAGGCGAAGAGGGCGAAGGCGGTGAGGCTCCGGCCGAAGATACAAGCGAGAAAAAAGATATACCGAGAATTTTTATTCTTTATCTTCAGGGCGAAGACAATTTAATGATAGATGTCTTAGGCTATATTAAAGATCTCGTAGAAGACAGAGGCATAAGATTTTTTGTCATTGGGACTCAAGAAGAGATTGACACGGTCGTTGGCAAGAAGGCCGATTACGTTGCGCAGATTTACACGCGCCCGGTAGACTTGACCGAATTAATCAAGCGTCTTCAAAAAGAAGGCGAAGCTGTCGACAAGCTCAAAGAGTTCAAGAGCATTTTAATAGTAGACGATGACGCTACGGCTTTGCGCTCAATGAAAAATTTATTGTCTACGCATTATAAAATTCTCGTGGCTAACTCCGGCATGAACGCTATAACTATCTTGGCCAAGAACAAAGTAGATTTAATTCTGCTTGATTTTGAAATGCCTATAGTAAACGGCCCGAAAGTTCTCGAAATGATTCGCTCCGACCCTAACACTTCAAATATTCCCGTAATGTTCTTGACGGCCAAGGGCGACAAGCGCAGCATAATGGAAGTATTGAGATTTAAGCCGGAAAAATATTTATTAAAGACAATGCTCCCGAAAGATATTCTCGACAGCATTGACGAATTCTTCAGGGCAAAGGCTATAGCCGCAAGAGGCTAAGAATAAAAATATTCCTCCCCTTTAATCATAATCAGAGGGGAGGATTTTTTTTATTCCCATTTTTTATAAATTCCTGCCTGTCTTTTTTCTTCGGCCTTTTTTGAAACATGAGTCCCAAGGACAATATTATTAAAGCCCTTGCGGTTTAACAAAGCCTTCATACGATTCATAAAAGGACAGGGCAATCGGTGAGAATTGTCCGAGCAGACACACGAGGCAAAATGTATAATCACATCCTCTTTGGCAAGCCCGGCCTTCCTGAGTCTCATTCCAAGATTCTCAAGCTTGGGTGTTAGCAAATTCCCGCAGCACCCGCCGCATGTTATCGTCATGTAACGCGTATCATCTGGATAGCCTTCAAACTTCCCAAGCCGTTCATAAAAATCATTCATGCAAAGAAAACCCGAACACCTTTTTACAACGTCCTCACACTGAATAATAACTAAGAGCTTCATAATTTTTTTACAGCCTCCCTGTTAAAATTAAAAAAATATAATAAAAATTTTTTTATCTCCTTCACAACAATTTCATAAGCCTGTCTATAATAAAAAATATTTCAAACGAACGGGAGTTTTAATTAAAAAATGGAAATCTTTAGAACGGCCCTGCGCTCTCTTCTAAGCAACAGGACACGCTCTCTTCTTACTATGCTTGGAATTATTATCGGAGTCGGCGCGGTTATTACAATGGTAGCTATAGGCAACGGAGCTTCAACGCAAGTTCAAAACCTTGCTGAAAGTTTCGGATCGAATTTAATTTTAGTCTTCCCCGCTCCTCCTAATACATCAGGAGCAAGAGGAGCAGCCGGAAGCGGAACAAGCTTGACACTCCGCGACGCTACAGCAATCGAAGAAGAAAGCTTTTCGGTCTTGCGTACAGCACCGGAGGTCAACGGAAACGCGCAAGTTATCTACGGCAACAACAACTGGAGCACAAGCATAACCGGCGGAACTCTAAACACTTTGCCCGTAAAAATCTGGGAGGTCAGTGAAGGAGTCTGTTTCACCGAAGCAGACATAAGGAGCGGCGCAAAAGTTTGCGTGCTTGGCCCGACAGTAGCCAAAGAACTCTTCGGCTATGCAAGCCCAATCGACAGCACTATAAGAATCAGAAATATCCCTTTCAGAGTCGTAGGAGTCTTCAAAGCCAAGGGTGCCAACTCTATGGGAAGTGATCAGGACGATTTTATTTTTGTCCCGATTACGACAGCTCAGCGGAGATTATTCCGTTTTGGAAATAATATCGACAACGTAAGAACTATTAACGTTCAGGCCAAATCCCGCGAACTTCTTGAAAGCGCTACACAGGAAGTCCGGGCAATCTTGCGACAGCGTCACAAACTTCATGAAGAAGCCAACGACGATTTTGATATCAGAGATTTGACTCAAAGTTTAGAAAGCGCCGCAAGCATGGCAAACGTAATGAAAATGTTATTGGGAGCGATTGCTTCGATTTCTCTTTTAGTCGGAGGAATTGGGATCATGAATATCATGCTCGTATCCGTCAGCGAACGTACACGCGAAATCGGAATCCGTATGGCTATCGGAGCAAGGCCTTCAAATGTCCGTATGCAGTTCTTAACAGAAGCTACTGTCCTTTCGATTTTAGGCGGCGCAATAGGAATAGCAAGCGGCTCACTCATTACATATTTTATTAAGTCTATTATGCCCTTCACGCCGGTTATATCGGCCGACTCTGTTTTGCTTTCAGTCGGATTTTCGGCGGCGGTTGGAATATTTTTCGGGTTCTGGCCTGCTTGGAAAGCTTCAAACATGGATCCGGTAGTCGCGCTTAGAAGTGAATAGGAAGTTATTATTAAAGGAGAAAATCAAATGCAGATCTTAAAAAAAATAATTTTAATTTTGCTGTCAATAATTTTTTTTACAGCGCCGGGCCTTGCGGCTGAGTCAAATATTTTTTCAGTAGAAGAATGCTTGCGTATCGCCCTTGAGAATCACCCTTCACTTAAAAAAAATAAAATCGCTACACGCGGCGCAAGAACTGAACTCGAACGCATTAAGTCTTCTAACAGAGTCAAAGTTAATTTAACAGGGCGGGCCGGTTATGACGGAGATTATGAGGACAGCGACTCGCGCTATCATTCAGAAAGCTTGGCAATCACCGCAAGCAAGACTCTTTACGACACGGGCATACATAAACTCAACCGCGAAATTCAAAATCAAAATATCACCGCCGCGATTGAACAGGAGCTTATAACTCAAATTTCAGTAGCTTCGACAGCTAAGAAAGCTTATTATGATTTAGTCTTGAAAATCTTGAACAGGGATGTGGAACTTGAGAAAGTAAAAAATCTCGAAAAACATTTAGAAACGGCGCGGGGAACTTATGAAGTAGGCAACAGTCCTTTTATCGACGTTACAAAAGCCGAAGCAGATCTGGCCGCCGGACAGGTCGAACTCTTGAAAGCTGAAAACGATATTTTACTTTCTCAAGAGGCTTTGAAAGTTGCTATGGGCGTGAGAAATTACGAGTTCGTTAATATTTTACTTCCTAAAAAATTTCCTTTACCGCAGGCCGCCGGCAAGCTCGAAGATTTATTAAGCATAGCTATGAAAGACCGCCCGGACTACAGAAAAATCTTAACGACAATAAGACGCAGAGAACTTGAAATTAAACTGGCCGCCCGTACTAACGTCCCTACGATTACAGGCTCATTAGGAAGTACTTTCTCTAAACGCGAAGGCACTAACGATTCAAAAAATTACAGCGCCGCTTTAAATTTAAATGTGCCTATAGTCGAAGGCGGTGAGCGTGCCGCAAGAATCACAGCAGCCCGGGAGATGCTTGAACAGGACTTGACCGACGAAGAAAGCCTGAAGCTCACGATAAATCAAAGTTTAAGAAGCGCCGCTCTTTCTTTGACTAACGCTCTTGAACGTGCAAAGTCTTCGGAGCTGGCCGTTAAACATTCAGAAGAAAATCTTGCCTTGGCCCAGGGGCGTTACGAAGTAGGAGTCGGAGATTCTCTTTCAGTAAGTGACGCTGTAAGGACTCTTGCGACTTCGCGCTACGCTCTTTATCAAGCGCTCTATGATGCTCAAGTCGCCCGCGCAAGCCTTGACGAAGCCTTAGGACATTTACCGGAGGAATTTAAAAATGGCTCTAATTGAAGTTGAAAACCTAGTGAAAATTTACAAGACCGGCGATATAGAATTACGCGCCCTCAATAACGTTACATGCAAGATCGAACGCGGCGAATTCGTTTGTATCATGGGGCCTTCGGGTTCGGGCAAGTCTACCATGATGAATATTCTCGGCTGTCTTGACGTTCCGACTTCCGGAAAATATATCCTTGACGGAACAAGCATAAGAGGACAAAGCCGCGCCGCCCTTGCTGACATTCGCAATCATGAAATAGGCTTTGTCTTTCAAGGCTATAATCTCTTGCCCCGCGCTGATGCCCTTGAGAATGTCGAAATGCCTTTGTTATATCGCGGCGTTCCCGCTTCAAAAAGAACTAAGGCCGCTAAAGAAGCTCTTGAAAGAGTCGGCCTAGGCGATCGAATCCATCACAGGCCCTTACAAATGAGCGGAGGACAGCAGCAGCGAGTCGCAATCGCCCGCGCTATCGTCGGCAAAGCTCCAATCATAATGGCCGATGAACCTACGGGCGCTCTTGATACGAAAACTACAGTTGAGATTATGAAAACTTTTTCAGCTCTTCATGACGAAGGCTCTACGATAATAATAGTCACTCACGAACCGGACATTTCAACATGGGGTGACAGGATTTTAAGATTCAGAGACGGACAGCTCGTGGCGGACGAAGTTTCGTCAAGCGACGTTTCAAACGATAACGAACGCAAGCGATAATCAAGGCAATGTATAATAAAAAAAATTTTTTCTAAGAAGGAGAGAGTCTTGTTCATGAATAATCAGGTTGAAATTCAGGACAAAGAATATATTGCCGGCACTTATAACCGCTTCCCGGTCACTATAACTTCGGGCAAGGGATCTTTGCTCTATGACATTGACGGCAAAAAATATATCGACATGGCCTCGGGCATAGCCGTTAATTCCTTAGGAGTCTGCGACGAAACATGGCTCGGAGCAATCTGTGCACAGGCTGCAAAACTCCAGCACGCCTCGAATTTATTTTATACAGCTCCCTGCGTTGAACTAGCGAAAATGCTTTGCGAACGTACAGGAATGAAAAAAGTTTTCTTCTCAAATTCCGGAGCAGAAGCCAACGAATGCGCCGTCAAAGCCGCAAGAAAATTCGCCGCCGACACAAAAGGCCCGGACTACTTCACGATTATAACTTTAAAGAACAGCTTTCACGGCCGTACTATCTCAATGTTATCAGCGACAGGACAGGAACATTATCACGAACTCTTCCGGCCTTTGACTCCGGGCTTTGTTCACGCTGAACCTGAAAATTTTGACGAGCTTGTCGAACTCACTAAGACTCACAAGACCGCCGCTATTATGCTTGAATGTGTACAGGGTGAAGGCGGAGTCGTTGCTTTGAGTCAAGAATACGTTAAGGCCGCTGCAAAATTTGCTCAAGAAAATAATATCGCGCTTGTTATTGACGAAGTCCAGACAGGCAACGGACGTTCAGGAAAGTTATACAGCTATATGAATTACGACATTCAGCCCGATATAGTTTCGACTGCGAAGGGCTTGGCCGGAGGTTTGCCTTTGGGAGCAACTATGTTGGGCGAACGAGTCCAGAATGTTTTGGGACACGGCGACCACGGCTCGACCTTCGGCGGAAATCCCGTAGCTTGTGCCGGAGGCGTGAGCATTCTGAAACGTATCGACGAAAAATTATTGGCCGAAGTTCGTGAGAAGAGCGAATTTTTATTCAAGACTTTTCAAAACTCCGAAGGCATTGAGGCCGTAACAGGAATGGGCTTAATGATGGGATTAAAAACTTCAAAGCCCGCCCGTGAAGTTGTGAACGAGTGCATTAAAAACGGAGTAATCTGTATCACAGCCAAGGACAGAATCAGACTCCTTCCCGCGCTGAACATTCCCTTTGAATTATTAAAAGAAGCCGCCGAAATCATCAAGACCTCGATTAAAAATGCCTAGCCTGTCATCTCTTCTGCTTACTATCGAAGCTAACGTAGTATGCGTAATCATTTTAATTTTTTTGCTTAATCGTCAGCAGAGCGCATTAACAAGCGCCGAAGTTCGGATAGTCTGGAACGCTTTGTTAAGCGCTCAAATTTTTTATTGCCTTTCTGAAATTGCGAGAATACTTTTAAATCTTCATGTCCTTCATGAAAATTTTTCGGCGCGTTATTTAATTCTTGCTGTAAATTTTTCGCTGCTTGCCTGTGTCTGCTGGCTTACGTTTTTATATACGGAACTTTGCCAGAAGGTCGGCCTTATGAAGCCGTTTCTGAATAAAATTTTATCGGCCGGGATTTTTATTTTTACTCTTGCAATAATAATCATTGCTCCGTTCACGAAGGCCGTGATAAATCTTTCAGACGGTACTTTAAGCATAGGACTTTTATTTTATTTTATGGTCATGCTCGTTACGGCTTATCCGGTTGTAGCTATGACGTTTGCTTTGCTGCGCCGAAAGAAAATGACCCGTTACGAGCGCGCCGCCGTTCCTGTGATTTCTATTTTCCCGGCGCTGATTATTCCCTTTGTGCCTTTGCAGGCGGTGTTCTGGCAAGTGCCTTTAATGTGTTACGCGATAGTCATTGCAGATTTATTTATGTACATGAACTACGCGGACAGTTTGGTGTCTGTTGACCCTATGACAAAAATTCCCAACCGTAACGGCTTAATCAGAAATTTATCTGAAAGGCTCAGCAAGATTCAAAAGGAAAACAGCGAAGAGCCTTTATATTTATTTGCCGTTGACGTTGATAATCTCGGAGCGATTAATTCAAAGTTCGGAAGGTCTGAAGGCGACAGGGCTTTAATTTTGATAGCCGGGGCTTTAAAAAAATTCAGCGAAGAAGCTCACGAGTGTAACCCGTTCAGATATTACGGCGACGAGTTCATGATAATCGCCGATATTAACGACGATGAAGAGCTTGAAATTTTTGTCGAACGCGTAAGAAATTACATCAGCAATCTATCAACCTCACACAATCTTCATTATCATTTAAGAGTCAGCATAGGCTACGCGAAGTACGAACGCTACAGCCGGACTGAAACTATTTCCGGCTTAATCGAAGAGGCCGGACGAATGCTCGCAGAAAATCAAGAGCAAAGAAAATTTCAAAACCTCTGGCACTTCAGTTAAAAAAAGAAAAATTATTTAAACCCTCCCGCTTTAAAAGGGAGGGCTTATAGTAAAAGCACTTGAAAATAACCCGGTCGCGCAGCTTGGCGAATAGCAAGTCGGCCCCTCTCCCCTTCTTTTTAAAAAAAACCCTCGCCACTCCGTGGCCCTCTTGAAGAGCAACCCCCCTGTCAACAAGTTGACATCCCCCCTTTCAGGGGGGACGAGAGAGTTTTTCAAGATATTCTATTCCCTTTACACTCTTGCCGCCCCTGAAAGGGGAGGTGGCCTGAAGGGCCGGAGGGGTTTATAGAAAATAAACTGCGCTTGCCTTTTAAAATAATAAAGTTAAAATTAGTCAATAGATTTTTTTATTTGAAAGGGGAAAAATTTTTATCATGGGAGTTCAATATAAAGATTATTATAAAATTCTTGGAGTAGCGCGCGAGGCAACGCCCGAAGAGATTCGCAAAGCCTATAGAAAATTAGCAAAGCAATATCACCCGGACGTTTCAAAAGAACCCAACGCCGAAGAAAAATATAAAGAGATCAACGAAGCCTATGAAGTTCTCAAAGACCCCGAGAAGCGACAGAAATATGACACGCTAGGAATGAACTGGCAAAGCGGACAGGACTTCACGCCCCCGCCCGGCTGGCAGCATGTGAACTTCGGCGGAAATATGGGAGGCGGCTTCAGCGACTTTTTTCAAACGATTTTTGGTAACGCTAGCAATATTAATTTTAACGGCGGCAGCTTTGAGGATCTTTTTACAGGCGGAAATCTTAATCAGCGCTCTGTTCGACGAAATAGAGAAGTTAGTATCTCATTAAGCCTCGAAGAAGTTGTGAAGGGCGGCGTACGTGATTTTCTTTTCAGGGATTCAAACGGCGAAAGAAAAATCAGCGTGAGACTCCCAAAAGGCATGACCGACGGCTCGCAAATAAAATTACCCGGCAAAGCTGAAGGCGGCGGAGATATTTTAGTTAATATAAAAATCCTTCCGCATGAGATTTTTAAAGTTCAAGATTATGATCTCGAAGAAACAATAGAAATTCCCGCTTGGGACGCAGCACTCGGCCTTGATAATTTAAGCGTAACGACTCTTGACGGAAAAGTCAGCGTAAAAATGCCCGCAGGGATTCAAGAAGGCCAGAAACT
>JAFSSV010000152.1 GCA_017450825.1 Synergistaceae bacterium | reverse complement strand
TTTTCTTTTAAAATAACCCCTCCGGTTCGCTTCGCTCACCACCTCCCCTTACACAGGGGAGGCAAGGTGTAAAGGGAATAAAAGATGTCGAAGAAATCCTTGCGCCCCCTGTTAAGGGGGAGAGGGCCACGAAGTGGCGAGGGGGTTATTATTAAGAAGAAATTAAATTACAGCAAAGTCGATTATAAATTGCAGCTTCTCTTCGTTGTTCCAGAAATCTATTCTAGGGTGATAGATAAACCCCTTTGCCCCTTTCATTATTTCTGTAATATCTCCGGCCGTTGTGTTAAAGGCCAGGAGCTTGGCGCTATGAATTTGAATGTAGCTGTGCGAAGCGTCCTTCCCCATGGAATTAATCTCCATAGCGTCAAGATTTTTATACGTGTAAAACTTAGGCAGGGGATTATTATTCCCGAAAGGGCCAAGCACTGATACAGCTTTCCAATCTGAAAGGCTTATATCGGCCGGAGAAATATTTATAACGGGCGTAGCTTCTTCGGATTTTATTTCGATACTGTCCAAAATTTTTTCAAGCTCTTCTTTTGCTTGCGGCCAGTTCTCGTTCAAGACTGAAAAGCCCGCCGCGTATTTATGACCGCCCCAAGCGTCAAGCCTGTTAGAAATCTCACGCAAGACTCCTACAGCGTCGCCGCCTTCAGGGACTCTCAAAGTTCCCCGGATAACTTTATCTCCAACAGGCGCGGCCAAGGCAACAGGAATATTATATTGAGCGCAGATCCGACTCGCTACGCCGCTCAAGACTCCTATAGGCCATTCACGAGAAAAAATTACTTTGCTGGCAAGCTTGCCTTCGGTAATTTCTTTTTCGATTTCGCGGGCAATATTTTCAGTGAGAGTCTGGCGCTTGCGGTTGATTCTCATTAAGTCATTGACACACGAGTAAACCGCCTCGCTGTTCCCGACTCCAAGCAACGCCCTTACGCTTGTATCAGCCGTAGCGATTCGCCCGGGCGCGTTCAAGCAGGGAATGACTCTCATAGATAAATGTTCTTCTGAAAGCTGCTCTTTAGCTATCTTCAAGCAATCGAACAAAGCTCCAAGCCCCCGCCTTGGGTTTGAACGCATTAAGTTCATTCCGTAACGAACTAACGAACGATTCAAATTATGCAAGGGCATACAGTCGGAAATCGTAGCAATCGCGGCCAAGTCTATTGAATACTTCAGGAAATCTTTTGAGATTATATTTTCCTTCCATGCCCAGCACCATAAGACAGCAGTAGCGCAAATTTTTTGATAGTCGCTGCTGTCCATATTAATTGAAGGGTTTACGATTGTAGGGATAGTTATTGGCTCTGAAACGGCGTGATGATCAAAGACAAAAATATTTATTCCGGCCTTCTTAATAATTTCCGTGAGCATTTCAGAGTCATTAGTTCCGCAGTCCGTGACGACTAAAGTATTACAGCCAAGCCCGGCGATTTTTTTGAGAATTTCAGCGTTAAGCCCGTAGCCGTGAACGTCGCGTTTAGGAATAAAGTATCTGACCTGCGCGGCCTTCGTCCTGAAAATTTCCATAGCTAAGACAGTTGAAGAGATTCCGTCCGTGTCATAGTCGCCGTAGACTAAAACATTTCCGAAAGAACTTTTTGAGTTCCAAAGATCTTTTGCGGCCTTGCTGCCTTCGCCGAGATTTAATTTTTCCATGAGCGCCAAGAAATTCGGACGTAACCATTCGCGCAAGGAATTAATATCTTGATTGCCCTTCAAGATTTCCAAGATTCTTGCGGCAAGTTCGGAACAAGGAAGTTTGCTTGCCAAGTCCCGGGCTTCGTCATTAGCGTCATAGATTTTCAAGTCTGAAATTAAACAGGTTGGGAGCATGATTTTTTTCTCCTGATAAAAAAATAATCCTGAAGGATCTTTAAGCATTCGCTGCTCATTACGCCCGTTTTAATTTTGCAGACGTGATTGAGTCTTGAGTCGCTCAAGATGTTATAGAGGGTGCCGCCTGCTCCGCTCTTGTAATTTTTAGCGCCCCAGACGACTCTTGAAAGCCGTGCATTGACGCAAGCTCCGGCACACATTGGACAAGGCTCAAGGGTAACGTATAGAGTACAGCCGGTTAAGTTCCAGTGATTTAATTTTTCGGCTGCTGATCTTATTGCGATTATCTCGGCGTGTTCGGTAGGGTCAGAAATTTTTTTGTCGCTGCCCTTGCTTAAAATTTCGCCGTCTTTAACTATCAAAGCTCCGACAGGAACGTCGCCTCTTGAAAAAGCTTCTTGAGCTTCAAGCAGCGCGGCCCTCATGAAAAAATTATCGTCTAATAAGAAATTCATGGAAGGCAAATTAAATTTTTATTTTCATCACGATTTTTTTTATTCGCCCTTGCTTGTTGAAAAAGACTCCGGGCTTGTGGGCGTCTTCAGGCAAGAACAGAACGAAATGTCCTTTAGGCGCTTGCAAATAAAATCCTTCGCCTTCGTAATAGGCGCTGTCTTTTTCGGGGTTATAGGGTTTAGCTTCGCGGGTCATTGTATTGAGCATAGCCTGCCCGAAAAATTCTTCGCCTTCCAGCGTTATATGAATATCAAGATATTTTTTATGAGCTTCAAATAATTTTTGGTCGGGCCGGGCCGACTCGATCTCACTGACTTCAAAATAAATATTTTCGCCGTCTATAAAATTTTTTCCAAGAGGGAGGGTTGCTGGGTCGTGGTCGTTCATAAATTGCAGGGCTTTGACGACTCGTTCGCCAAGGCCGCTATAGTGTGAGGGGTGTTTGAGATTTCCAAGGATCATAAAAATTTCAGCTCCTGTTTATTTAATTTATTGAAAACTATTATACATTGGCATGAAGGGCCGGAGGGGTTGTGGTTAGAAGTAAGGGGAGGTGCCTGAACGAAGGGAGGTCGGAGGGGATTGTAGTTAAAATAGAAGTGGAAGTAGCCTAAAGGGTCATAGGGGGCGCAAGAACGAAGTGAAGCGTAGGAGGTTGTGCTTAAAATTTTTCTGTCACGCTTCTGTCACGCGTGACATATGCGTGACAGAAAGTAAAATTTAATCAAAGGGGCTTGACTTTTTAAAATCTCGGGGCTATCATTTCGCGCGTTGTTGGTTAGCACTCCCCTTTAATGAGTGCCAGAAGCAAAAAATTTTTTCAGGAGGAAAGTTATCATGAATCTCAAGCCATTAGGCGACAGAATATTAGTCAAAGTTCTCAATGACGAGTTAAAGAAATCCAAGGGCGGCATAGTCCTTCCCGATACAGCCAAAGAAAAACCAACAGAAGGCAAAGTCTTGGCCGTAGGCACAGGCAAAATTCTTGACAACGGACAGAAGCAGCCCGTCGAAGTCAAAGTCGGCGACAGAATAATCTTCAGCAAGTACGCCGGTACAGAAGTCAAAGTAGACGGCGAAGAACTCGTGATCTTCAGCGAACGCGACGTCCTCGCAATAATCGAAGAGTAATTTTTTTATACATTTATAAATAGTAGACAAAGGAGAAAGAAAATATCATGGCAAAAATTCTTGCATTCGGTGAAGAAGCTCGCAGGGCAATGCTCCGCGGCATAGACAAAGTAGCTGATACAGTCGGCGTTACCCTTGGCCCTAAAGGCCGTAACGTTGTACTCGAAAAGAAATTCGGTTCACCCGTTATCACAAACGACGGCGTAACAATCGCTAAAGAAATCGAACTCGAAGATCCGTTCGAGAACGCTGGCGCTCAGCTCTTAAAAGAAGTCGCCTCCAAGACAAACGACATCGCCGGCGACGGCACAACAACCGCTACGATTTTCTCACGCGCTATTATCCGTGAAGGAATGAAGAACGTAGCCGCAGGCGCAAACGGAATGTTAATGCGTCAGGGAATCGAAAAAGCTATCGCCTTCGTAGTCGATGAACTTAAAAAACAATCTACTCCCGTTAAAGAAAAAGAAAAGATCGAACAGGTCGCTTCAATCTCTGCTAATAATTCAGAGGTCGGCAAATTAATTTCCGACGCTATGGCTATGGTAGGCGAGGACGGCGTAATCACAATCGAAGACAGCCAGACAGTAGAAAGAACTCTTAAAAAAGTTGACGGCCTTCAGTTTGATAAAGGTTACATCAGCCCCTACATGGTCACAGATAATGAAAGAATGGAAGCTAATTTCGATGACGCTTATATTCTTATTCATGACGCAAAGATCAGCAACATTAAAGACCTTCTCCCCGTCCTTGAGAAAGTCGTACAGACCGGCAAGCCGTTGGTAATCATTGCTGAAGACGTTGACGGCGAGGCCCTTGCTACGCTCGTTGTAAATAAACTCCGCGGCGTTATGCAGGTTGCTGCTGTCAAAGCTCCGGGCTTCGGCGACAGACGCAAGGCAATGCTTCAGGATATTGCTATCGTTACCGGCGGCAAAGTAATCAGCGAAGAAACCGGCATGAAGTTCGAGAACACTGAACTTGAAATGCTCGGCCGCGCTAAGAAAGTAAAAATTACTAAAGAAGACACAACAATCACCAACGGCGCAGGCGACTCAACTGAGATCAGAAACAGAGCAGCCCAGATTAAGCGCGAGATCGAAGAGTCAAAATCTGATTACGATAAAGAAAAATTACACGAGAGACTCGCCAAGCTCGTCGGCGGCGTAGCTGTAATTCAGGTCGGTTCAGCAACAGAAACTGAACAGAAAGAATTAAAGCACCGTATCGAGGACGCGCTCAACGCTACACGAGCCGCAGTCGAAGAAGGCATAGTCGCTGGCGGCGGAGTAGCTGCTCTTAACTGCGCGACAGCCCTTGAGCCTTTCGTTGAAAAACTTTCAGGCGATGTCAAGACAGGCGCAAGAATCGTCCTTGATGCTCTTAAAGCTCCGTTGTACTTAATCGCTACTAACGCCGGCTATCAGGGCGACGTAGTTGTCGAAAGAGTACGCGCTGAAAAAATCGGCCACGGACTCAACGCCTCAACAGGTGAGTATACCGATATGGTAGCCGCCGGAATTATCGACCCTGTAAAGGTCACTCGTTCAGCTCTTCAGAACGCAGGCTCAATCGCCGCTATGGTACTTACTACCGAAGGCATCGTAGCTGACAAACCCGAAAAGAAAGAAGCCGCTCCCGCTATGCCCGGCGGAATGGGCGGAATGGACGGAATGTATTAGAGCTTGGCCCTTAATACATAATTCATAATAAAAAATAAATTCCCCGCAGGAAATAAAATCCCGCGGGGAAATTTTTTTTGCCTTAATATATTCCTCTTATCAAAGTATCTTCTTTAGGTGAGCGGGCCTCTTGGATAGCAGCAAATTTTTTTTTCGCGTCGTCCCTTAGAAGTATGAGCTTGAGGCCGGGAATTTTTTCTGAAAGAGCGTCTAATTTTTTCTGGGCGCTTTTGTTGCCGCTAAGCTCAGAAATAAAATACCAAGTGTAAGCCTGTTCAAGATCGCTTTGAGTTCCCAAGCCCTGTTCGTAAAAGACCGCAAGATTTTTTTGAGCAGTCCTGTTCCCTAGTTCGGCAGCGTGAGCGTAAAGCTCAAAGGCCCGTTGCTCGTCCCTTTCTGAAAGGCCAAGGCCGTTTGAATACATGTAAGCTAGATTATTTAAAGCGCTTGAATTATTTTTTTCTGCGGCCAACTCATAATATTCAAGTGCAAGCTGATAATTTTTTTTGCCGTCAAGCTTGCCTATTAGATAGACATCGCCTAATTGATATTGAGCGTCATCGTTATCTTGTTCGGCAGCCAGCTCCCATAACGCTACAGCCTTCTCAAGGTCACGCGAGACTCCGAACCCCTTGGCATAAATTATTCCTAGATTATATTGAGCCTCCGGATAATCTTGATCGGCCGCCTGTGTGTACCAATGAAGAGCGCTCTTGAAATCTTTTTTATCCTGTCCCTTGCCTGAGTAATACATGTAAGCAAGATTATTCTGTGCAGGCGCGTAGCCCTGAAGCGCGGAGGCCGCAAAATAATTTAAAGCAAGATCATAATCTTCTTCAAAGTAAAAAGCCCGGCCTAGTTCGTTCTGTTCTTGGGGAGTCCCTGAAAGAATTTGTATTGGCTCTTGCGTTTGCTCTGGAGTCACCGGAGCGGGTTCAGGTTCAGGACTCGGCGCGGGCTTGGCCTCTTGAACGGGAGCAGGGGCGGGAGCTTTTTGAGATTTTGCGTTTGAATTTCTTAAATCTCTAATGAATAGCAGCGCAAGCGCAAACCCTACGAACGCAAAAATCATTGCGATATTTTTAAGCGAAAAAGTTTTAGGCGTTTTATCTTTTGACTCGACAGGCTGAACAGGCTGCGGCGAAGTGTCACGAGTATCAGTAAAGATCTCTAAGATTTCTTGAAAGGGAGCTTGGCTTTCTATCTTGTCTAAAATTTTTTTGCTTATCTCTTCTTCGACCTGAAAAGTTATATTGAGCTTAATAGCTTTACGGGCTGCGGCGATATCCCCTATAGCATAATAAGCCATGCCAAGATAAATATGATTAACCCAGTCTTTGCTCTGAATATTTTTTTTCATTTCAGCCAGATAATTTTTTATCAGGGCTTTTTCCTTCGGAGAGTTTAAAGATTTTGAAAGCTCGTTGATTTGAAGCTTCAGCACTTCGACTTTATAGGGATCCTGTTTAAGGACGGGCCGCCAGACCTCGTAGAACTTATCGAAACTTTTTCCGGCGATTTCTTCTTTATTGACTCTCGAAGCTGCGTCCCCTAGATAAAACCAATAGGGCGCATACATCTGAAAAGACTCTTCGAGATATTCGAGCATATTGAATCTATTTACGGGATTATTTTCTTTCAGTGCTGCGTAAAAAAATTCCAGCTTGTCGAGTGAAAGGTAATCAGAATCTTTGAAAGAATATTTTTTTTTGAGAGTGCCGGCAACTTCCAGCAAACGTTCTTTGAGTCCCTGAATTTTTTTTAAAAGATCTTTTGAAAAATTTTTTTGAGCTTCGAGTCTTAAAGAGGCCGGGTCGGTTTGAGTGACGGCTGAAAAATATTCAGACAGCGTTGACATTGCGAGCTTGCCAAGCCACCAGAATATATCAGTATGAAAGGCCATGCCCATATTTTTCACGACCGTTTCGGCCAAGCCTTTTTTAGTTTTAGTGTTGTGATTATTTTCATAGAGATCAAGATCTTTATATTCAAGTTTGATCTCGCTGAGCGTGTGGTGAAGTTCTTTGAATAATCCGGCGACCTCCGGCTCTGCGTCAAAGATTTCGTAACGGAAATTTTCGCCCGTATTGAACTCTTCAAGATTAAAGAGCATTACGTCATGACTTGAAGAAATTTTATATATCAAAGCCGCGGCCATATTGTAAGCCGTCAATGAACAGACCGGATCATATTTTTTTGAAGCGATCTCCGACATGAAATTCTCTCCCTTAAAAATTTTTTTAAATGCGATAGCTTGAATTATAATTCATTACTAAAAAAAGATAACGGGGGGAAAATTTTATGCAATTAGATTTTTTTACAGTCATTTCCAACTTGTCCGGCCTTTTTATTTTAATAGCCGTTGGGTATCTTGCAGTTAAATTAAAAGTAGTAAGCCCGGAGTCCTCAATAGAATTTTCGTCAATGCTCTTGAAAATAACTTTGCCCTGTACGATTTTTATTTCGCTTGTTCAGCGTCCTTATGACACTACGTTCATTCATGACAGCGCGATAATGTTTGTAGAAGGGCTGATAATTTTTTCGGCTTTGCTTTATCTTGGAAGGTACACGGCGAAGTTAATAAGAGTCCCTGAAGGCTGCAGGGGAGTTTGGGCTTCGAGTGTTGCCTTTGGGAACTCCGGCTTTATGGGTTTCCCGATGGCTTTGGCTTTGTTTGGGGTTGACGGGCTGGCGCTGGCGGTCATTCTCAATATAACTTTCAACATGACTTTCTACACCTTGGCCGCTCTTGAAATTTCCCGGGACAATCCCAACCACAACGCCGAGAAAATTAATATGAAGTCGATAATCTTCAGCAACATAAATTTTTCTACGGTCTTGAGCCTGATATTTTACTTCGGACGTATAAGAGTTCCTGTTGAAGTCGCAAGGCCGATTTCTTATCTTTCGGGAATAACGACTCCTCTTTCAATGATGTTAATCGGCATGGCACTCGCAAAGACTTCAAAGGCTTCAGAATTTTTCACGGATCTTCACGCTTGGACATCGGCCCTGTTCAGTTTAATAATTTTCCCGATTGCAGTTTCTATGATTTTTAAATTTTTCAGGTGGGGCGGCAATCCCTTAATAAGCTCTGTAATAATTTTGGTAATGGCTATGCCGGCGGCGACTGTCACGCCTGTTCTTTGTGAAATGTATCACGGGAATTTATCTTTCGCGGCCAAGATCATGTTCATTCAAAATCTTTTAGCTGTAGTTACGATACCGCTTGTATGCTTGACGATTTAATCTCACCAAGGGAAGGCGTAGGGGGTTGTATAGAAAATAAATTGTGCTTACTATAGCAGAAAAAAATTTTTTTACTGTCCCCCTCCGCAAGAAAAACTATGTGGGTGATTTTTTTCATTGAAAACGATATAATTTCTAATATTTTTAAATTAAAGAAAGGCGGTAACTATATTGAAGAAGAAAATAATTTCTTTTAATATAATTACTTTATTAATGGTAGCTTTGTTCTTCGCCGTAACTGCCGGCGGTTGTGGCGGGGGAGGGTCAAGCCTTAGCAATTCTTCCTCCAACAAT
>JAFSSV010000151.1 GCA_017450825.1 Synergistaceae bacterium | reverse complement strand
GGTGGTGAGCGAAGCGAACCGGAGGGGTTAATTTTTTGAAAGGGGAGGTGCCGAACGAAGCGAACCGGAGGGAGTTGTAGTGAAAAAAAATTTTTTAAAAATAACCCCCTCGCCGCAAGCGGCCCTCTTAGAAAGCAACCCCCCTGTCAACAAGTTGACATCCCCCCTTTCAGGGGGGACGAGAGAGTCCTTCGAGATCTTCTATTTTTTAACACTCTTGCCGCCCCTGAAAGGGGAGGTGCCTGAACGAAGTGAAGGCGGAGGGGTTGTGATTAAAAAAGGGAAGGTGGCCGAACGAAGTGAAGGCGGAGGGGTTAATTTTAAAAGAAAGGGAAGGTGCCGAATGAAGTGAACCGGAGGGGGTTGTAGTTTAAAAAAAGGCTTAAAAATTCTCGTAGCCTTCGCCGGATTTTTTGATTTTCAGAATTCCAGAGCCTTTGATGTGCATACCAGCAACGGGAATTTCTTTTTGAGCGGCGTAATCAAGAATAAATTTTCTTGACTGCACAGCCTTGACCGGATCAGTATCATAAGTCACCGCTACTTCAGGGACAGGAAGCTGAATATCAACAAAGTGAATAATATCTCCAAGTATTAAAAATTTTTCCCCGCTAGACTCTATTAAAAATGAAGTATGCCCGGGAGTGTGCCCCGTTGTGTCGATAGCTTTAACGCCGGGCAAAATCTCATCGCCGAAATCAAAAAGCTTGACGCGTCCTTCGTAAATACTCAAGGCTTCAAGAACGCCCTCGTTCTTTTTTTCATCGGCCCAGAAAATTTTTTCGGGCTTTGCGATAAAAATTTCTGCTTCAGGGAAAGCGGCTTTGCCTTCGGGCGTGACGAGTCCGCCGAAGTGATCACCGTGTAAGTGAGTCAATACTACAAATTTTATTTTTTCCGGGGCCGCTCCGTTTTTGACAAGCTCGTTCACTACATGCCCGTCACGGAGTCCGGCATCAAATAAAATTTCTTGGCCTTCAAATTTTACAAGGAAGGCGGCGATTTGATTTTGAAGTTTTCCAGAAGGGACAAATTTTTTGAGCTGTGCTTCTGTCGTTCCGATTAAAAGCGCCGTGTCGCGTTCGCCGGTTATATCGATGAGCGTGATAACTTCAATAGCTCCGGCACTTGCAACAGAACAGAACGCTAAAAGAAAAAGCGCTGATAAAAAATTTTTCGTCATGAAAAAATTTCCTCCTGTCTGATTAAAAAAATTTTTTTATTTTTTGGTTGGATAGAAAAATTTTAACATGACAAGGGAAGCAGAATTTATTTTCTAAAAAATTTTTTTAACCACAACCCCTCCGCCTCATTTCATTCGGCACCTCCCCTTTCAGGGGAGGCAAGAGTGTAAACAGAATTAGTAAGACTCTTTAGCCGTCCCTGAAAGGGAAGGGGGACCGCAAAGCGGTGGAAGGGTTAGCTTCTAAACAAGAGGGGCAAAGGGAAGGCGAAATGGTTGAAGTTTAATGAAAAATTAAATAGAGATAGTTTTTTTACGGTTTTCAGGTGAGAATTCACAAGATATAATTTCAAGCACTTACTTTAAAAAAATATTCAAGATTTATTTTTCACGGAGGATTAGTAAATCTCATGCCGGACGAAATCAAAATAGTAGACGTTAAAGACATTGCCGCCGAAACATCACAGCGACCTGAACCCGATCCAGACTTAGATCCTACAGCAAAGACCAATGCGCCGGAATTCTTGGCTTTTAAATCAACTTTCATTCCGAGCCGAGGAGATATGGGCGGGGGATTCTGTATTATCTTTGAAGGGAAGACAGGCAAAACTGTTTTCCAAGTATTCTGGCTTGCCAAACCTTACGCCGCCGGAGTCTTAATCGAACCGACAAAGGACTGGAGAACTTTCGTTAAAAGACTACCGCAGCTCGGCCCGCTTGATAAAGAATGGGGCGAAAAATTACAGGCACAGCTGAAAGAAATTTTAACCATAACTGAAAAGAAAAAACTTTATGAGAATTATGCAAAGGCTAAGCTACGTCAAATTGAAAGCATAGTCCGAAGAAGTTTTGAAGCTACGTCACAATGCGTTTTCACCGCCGCGACAGACGCAGAACCGGTATCACGCAACGAACTTGAACGCGCAAAAGTCATCAAGCCCCTTCCCCCTTCAAAAGAAGAACTCGAAAGGCAACGACGCGAACAAGTCGAAAAGGAAAGACTCGAAGCCGAAGAAAGAGAACGCGAAGAAGCTAAAAAAGACGGAGTCTTTGAAGGCACTCTGATAAACACAAAGCCCGTTCTTGATCCAGTTAAAGGCAAAGCTTCTTCTGAAATCGTCCCGGGCGATATTATCGGAGTCGAAATCGAAGGCGACGGCACAAGCGCCCTCGTAAAAAAATATCTCGACGAAAATAATATCGAGCCTGTATTTCCGGTCGAAGAAATTAAAGAAACAGGCGGAAGAAAATTTATTTACGTCAAGATCAGCGACGAAATCCGCGGAGTCGTAACTATAACTAAAGACATAAGAATTAAAACTAAAGAAGATCCCAATAAAAAAGAAGATAATTCAGCTCATCTTTCAATCTTCGGGGATTTCTTTTTCTTCGGAGTCCTAGGGATTGCTTTAATCGGACTGCTCTTCGTGATACGGGCTTTCTTTTTATAGAGCTTATAGTAAAAGCACCTTCAAAGTAATAAACCCCTCCGGCCCTTCAGGCGTGTGGATTAACAACCCCCTCCGGTTCACTTCGTTCACCACCTCCCCAAGGGGAGGCTTTGTGTAGAGAAAATCTCAGCCTCCCTTGGGGGAGAGGGCCGCTTGCGGCGATGGGGTTGCTTTTCAATCAGAGAACAAAAAAAACTCCTCAAGCCTTTAAAACTTGAGGAGCTTTTTTGTGAGTTAAACGAAGCAAAGAGCGATAAGCTTATTTCTTCTTCTGCTTGACAACTCTCTTGGCCGGTACGGTCTTTGAAGAGGCGGCCTTCTGTGCTGAAGTGTTGCCTACAGCATAAGCAGCACCCTTGGCCGGAGTTGAGCCGGCAGGAACGCCCGCGAAGGTCTTGGGGTTGTCATCAGTTCCGTAAGTTGTGCCGTGGATCTCATTGCCTAACATGTCATAGTGACGTAAGTAAGTTACTGCAAACTGCTTGCCGTCCTGAGTGTACTCGTAACGGTATTCAGTGAAGTAAAGTCCGCCGGCAACTTCGGGGGAAATTCCGAACTTTGACATAAGAAGCTCGATCGTAGTGTTCTTAATTTCGGGGTTGGTGTAATACTTTCTGGAGATTGCATAGGGTACGCCGGCCTCGTCCTTGCCGTAGTCAAGAATGTACCATGTCATTTTGTTCTTGTCCTGTCCGAGAGCCTTCTGCTTGGCCGCGTCCCATGCCATAACGGGGGCCGCCATTGCTGCAATCAAAGCCACAAGTAAAACGCCTAATAAAAATTTCTTCATTATTTTCTTACACTGCCTTTCGTTTCAAAATTATTTCTGAAGAATTTATCAACTGTCGTATTGTAACATAATTATTATATTTTTAATCAAGCCCAAAAGCTCCGAGGCCGTAGCTGATTTTTCGTTCACGTCCGTCCGAAGGAAAGTTATAAATTTTGCCGTTGATAATAATTTCTGTTGAGCCTCCGCCGTCAAGATTCAAAGCTGAATAGACTCCTTGAGCGCGTAAAATTTCTATAAGTTCTGAAATCGTTGCGCCGGAGGAGTGCAGGCCGTTGCGTCCGTCCATTACAAAAAAAATCCATTCGCCCGCCTCGCTAATGCCTATGACCGAACGCGGGTGCCGAGTTGAGAGCAAAGAGTTATTAAATCCCTCATCAATGTAAGAGATACCCCCTTCGTCCAAGAGCAGAGGCCCGGCCTGAATAATATTTTCCATATCGTACCAGCTATTAATTTCAGACTCGTAAGCTACAGAAAAAATTGCTTCGTCTTCGTTGTTCCAAGCAAGAGTGCCGCGGTTGTCGTAAGGCTGGCTGATAAGTTCGTCATTAATTTTCAAAGCTCCTATAGGATAGCCGCGCCCGGGATCAGTCACTGAAAAAAATCCTGCGTTTATAGCCGTCTTAGTTTTTTCTTGACGGGCAAGCTCAGACAGCTTTAATAATTCTTTTGAGTCATTCTTTGAGATCAGCGGCTTAATTTTAAAGTACGAAGGATCTATAACTAGCTTGACCCAAAATTTAGGAAGTATTGAAGTGTTTATATTTGTCATTGACGGCAGGATTCTATGAGTAAGGCCGCGGGCTTTGGCGATAGCTGTGAGCTGTCGGACTTGATTATAATTTTCGAGCCTTTCGGAGCGGACTCCGTAAAGATTTTCAGAACGGGTTACGCTTACGGTGAGTCCTTGAGCCTTTAAAGATTTTTTGAAAGTATCGGCGGCGACTTTTGTCTTGATACCGTCAAGGTAGACTCTCCATTGAGGGATTCCGGTCGGGACTCCTTCACGGTGAATAAAGACTTTCAAGCCCTTCAAAGGATTGCGTACTATATCAAGTGAGAAATTTTGGCTTGCTCCTCTTACGCGTTCAAGAATTATTTGAAATTCTTTTGAGCTTAAAGGATTTTGCCCGCGAAAATTATCGGCCTTTGTAAAAATTGCCGGGATCATGTTCAGCGCTACGACAAGACAGCCTCTTTCAAAAGGAATTAATTTCTTTTCGTCTTTGAAACCCGTAGGATAATCAGCAAAGAGTCCGGCTTCAAAGCCAAGGCCAAGACTTTCGATAGTCCAGCGCAAGGCTTCGCGCCGTGTTATATTAGCGTTGAGATCTTTCACAGCGTCTGTGACATAGCCGACCCTAAGCATGAAGCCGGGGGCGTCGCCGTTAATAAACTCCGGGGCTTCGCTCCAGTCTATGCCTCTAGCTGAAAGGAGTCCGGTTAAAAATTCTGCTCGTGTAACGGCGTTGACCTGTTGAATATTAATAAGAAGAATTAGAGCCGGAAGGTATATAAAAAATAAAATTGCGCGATTGAATTTTTTTATCATTGTCAGAATGTCATCGACCTCATAAAATTTTTTTTAGAAAAGCTGATATAATTAGTAACAATCTCTGCGGGTTCGCGTGATAGTGAATACGTTCTGAGCCAACACTCGCTTCCATTTCAGGCTACGGCCGTAGACTATAGAGTCTTTTAAGGGACGGGTCAGAACTTTCAGTACACGGTTCCTGCGGAGTTTTTTTATTATATCAAGCCAAGGCTTTCACAAGCTTCCAAGATTCCTCCTTCGTCTATATCGCCGCAGATTAATCCGGCGGCTTCTTTGACTTTTTCAGATGCACCGGCAACGGCGACACCGGGGTTAGCGTTCTTTAGCATTTCAATATCGTTAGGGCCGTCCCCGAAGGTTATAACGTCGTTGAGGCTAGCGCCTGTGTGCTGCATAAAAATTTCAATGCCTTTCCATTTAGAAGTATTATCGTGTCTTGCTTCGGTAAAAGCGTTCATGAATTCGAGTATGACTCCTTCGGGAGGGGAATAAAAAATTCCGTGAGTTTTTTCCAGATATTTTGGCGGTATCATTAAGTAACACATTACGGCGCGATTGAGTTCGTTTAAATTTTTTGTGCAGTCGTAGCCGGCTTGAGCGCCGAAATATTTTCCGAACGAGCCAGAGCTTTGATTAGTGTATAAAAATTTTTCGTCTACTGCTGCTGTGAGTTCCGGAAAAATTTTTGCAAGCTCTAAAAATTTTTGGAGATGCTCTTCCGGAAAAAATTTTTTATAAATCTCTTGACCTTCGTAAAAAATTTCAGCGCCGTTAGCGCAGACGAGATTATTAATTTCAAATTCCTTTGCTGTCAAAAAAGTTAAGAACGAGCCGCGGCCTGTAGCGATTGCGGGGACGTGTCCGTTAGCTTTTAGGAGTCTTACGGCTTGGCGTGTTTGTTGGGGAATGTGAGGACGTTCGACGTGACTCACGAGGGTATTATCAATGTCAAAGAAGATAAATTTTTTCTTCACGCTAAAGAAATTCCTTTCTGTAAAAAATTTTATGGTTGAGCTACGAGTTCAGTAACAGCGCATACTCTGAAATTTTTACTTAATAAAATTTTCAGATATAGTCTTAAATTCTATAGTACTCAAATTTTCAAGAGTACTCTAGAATTTTTGAGTATAAAAGTTTTTAAGAGTACAATAACTTTTCAGACTTAGAAAAAATCCAGCAATAAAAATAATTTTCGTTCTGTTAATTCGATTCTTTTTAAACTACAACCCCTCCGACCTCACTTC
>JAFSSV010000150.1 GCA_017450825.1 Synergistaceae bacterium | reverse complement strand
TGACATCCCCCCTTTCAGGGGGGACGAGAGCGTCCATCGAGATCTTCTATTTTTTTAACACTCTTGCCGCCCCTGAAAGGGGAGGTGGCCGCCTGAAAGGAGGTCGGAGGGGTTGCTTTTAAAAAAGGGGATGTGGCCGCCTGAAGTGAGGTCGGAGGGGTTGTCATTAAAAAGGGGAGGTGCCCGGTCGCGAAACACGCCGAAGGCTCTGAAAGAAGGTGGAGGGGTCGGCCGGAAGAAAGAGGAAAGGCAAGAGCGCAAAAAAAATCCCTCCTGTGTTAAGGAGGGATTCATTTTTATCTCTTATATTAAAGTAAAAATTATAATGATCTCACTAAGCGCTATATGACAAGTAACTTGCCAACCCTTCGACTCGTCTCGATACCGCCAGATGTTCCCGCGAAGCCGTCCGTCAAAAGGAATTTTATATTCCGAAGTAAACACACTCAAAAATTCATCAGCCCTTCTCGGATAGTTCGGAAAATCACTCCGGTAAAGCTTGAACGATGTAACCCGCCGGGTCTCGTCAAAAGTCACTATATTCTCCGGATACTTCTTGATCGTTCCAAAATAAATATTAGTGTCTTCAACTCCTACAGCGTCAATAGCGTTCAAAAGATCCGTGAGATTTTCCCAAGATCTCTTTCTTAATTCAGCACACTCACGGACAGCCGAAAGGATAGTAAAATTTCTAAGCTCACTCCCGTAACCGTTAAACAAAATCGCTATCGTGTTCATGCTCGTAGAGTTTCTGTCGTTGTTCACGTCAATTATAAAGGGAAGCTTGCCAAGATCGGTCAGACTCTTCACGAGACCATCAAGCGACATCTGCGCCCCAAGCTGAAGGCCCTTGATCTTTGGCCCAACGCCTCCGCCTTGACTCTCAAGGCCATGAACTTTTGAAGAAAACGCGGGAAGAATCACGAGCAACAACGCTAAAGCTATAACTGAAAATTTCTTAGCTACTTTCACGACTGCCTACCCCTTTACTTAAAAATTATGGCAAAAAAATTTTTCTTGAGTGGATATTTTTAGCGCATTATAACACGGATTTGGGGGCTTTTTATTTTTTTTTTTTTTCAAAAATCAGAATTGACACTACAATTTATGCGAGGCCTTCCAGCTCTTAATCTGTTCGAGGCGTTTCTTGAAATGAATCTCGCTGCCCTGCTCTGTCGGTTTGTAATACTCATGACCGATCAACGAGTCCGGCAGGCATTCCATAGCCGTAATTTTTTCGTCGAAGTCGTGAGCATATTGATAACCCTTTCCGTAATTTAAATCCTTCATTAATTTTGTAGGGGCGTTACGAATGTGAAGAGGCACAGGCTCGGCAAGATTTTTATTTGCGTCCTCACGCGCCGAACTATAAGCAACGTATAACGAGTTAGACTTCGGAGCGATCGACATGTGAATGACAGCTTGAGTCAAATGCACGGTGCATTCAGGCATTCCCAAAAAGTGACAGGCTTGATAGACAGCTACGGCCGTAGCCAACGCCCCGGGCTCCGCGAGTCCAACGTCCTCGCTTGCAAAACGGACAAGCCGCCGCGCAATGTACAAAGGATCTTCCCCGGACTCCAGCATTCGAGCAAGCCAATAAACCGCTGCGTCAGGGTCTGAATTCCTCATGGACTTATGAAGAGCTGAAATCAAATTGTAATGTTCCTCGCCGTTCTTATCATAGAGAAAAGATTTTCGGGAGGTACACTGCTCAAGAATTTCAGGAGTGATTACGACCCTTCCTTCGGAGTCGGCTTCAGAGTTTGCCGCCGTCATTTCCAAAAGTGAAAGCGCCGACCGAGCGTCCCCGTTCGAAAAAATTGCTATAGCCTCCAAAATTTTTTCGTCAGCAGAAAATTCAGGGCCAAGAATTTTTAATGCCCGTTCCAATAATTTAACAAGCTCTTCAGGACGGAGCGCTTTGAGCACAAAAACTTTACAGCGCGACAGCAAAGCCCCGTTAATTTCAAACGAAGGATTTTCGGTCGTTGCTCCGATTAAAATTATGCTCCCTTTCTCTACGAACGGAAGGAAGGCATCCTGTTGAGCTTTATTAAACCTGTGAATTTCATCGACAAATAAAATCGTACGCTCGCCAAAATTTTTATTGGCTTCGGCTTGGCGCATTACCTCGCGAATTTCTTTTATGCCGCTAGTTACGGCTGAGAAATTTATGAAGGCCGCTTTAGTTTTCCGAGCGATTATCCCGGCCAAGGTCGTCTTGCCCACGCCCGGAGGCCCCCAGAAAATCATAGAAGGGACTCGATCGCTTTCTATTATCCGCCGCAAAATTTTTCCGGGCGCTGTTAAATGTTCCTGTCCTACAAAATCTTCAAGGACTTGCGGACGCATTCGGGCCGCTAAAGGTTCACTTGATGCTGAAGAAAATAATGACTCGCTCAAAATTTTTTTTGACTCCTTTCTTGAATATAGTAAAAGCACTTGAAAATAACTCCCTCGCCATTTCGTGGCCCTCTTGGAGGGCAACCACCCTGTCAACAAGTTGACTGGCCCTTGTGAAAAGTAACCCCCCTGTCAGCAAGCTGACATCCCCCCTTTCAGGGGGGACGAGAGAGTCCTTCGAGATTAACACTCTTGCCTCCCCTGAAAGGGGAGGTGGCCGGTCGCGAAGCACGCCGAAGGCTATGGAATGAGGCGGAGGGGTTGTATAGAAAATAAATTGTGCTTACTATAATAAGCAATTATAAAATTTAAAGGAGTGTGATTTTTATGTCTTACGATTTTCAGTCACTGCATACGAGATTCAACAAAGGCTCTTTCAAATGGAACGAGCTTGCGGAATATGGAATAAAGCCCGAAGAAAATATTATTCCCTTCTCCGTCGCTGATATGGAATTCGTGACCGCGCCGGAAATTATTCAGGCAATTAAGCACGAGCTTGACTCTTCGATCATGGGTTACGCTAACGCTACTCAAGAATATTATCAAAGCGTATGCAACTGGATTAAGACTCGTCACGGCTGGGAGGCCAAGCCCGAATGGATCTTGCCTTCTCATGGAATCGTTGACGCTTTCTTCGCCGCAGTACGGGCTTACTCAAAGCCCGGCGATGGAGTCATTCTTAACACCCCTGTTTATTATCCAATGTACAGCGCTATAAATTTACAGGGCCGCCGCCTCGTTGAGAATCCTTTAATCAATAAAGGCAACCGTTACGAAATTGATTTTGAAGACCTTGAGCAAAAAGCTAAAGACCCCGGCACGACTCTTTTAATTCTTTGCAGTCCTCATAATCCTTGCGGAAGAGTCTGGACTCGTGAGGAGCTTACGAGAGTCGGGGAGATCTGTCTGAAAAATAACGTGCTAGTGATTTCAGATGAAATTCATTTTGATTTGCTCATGCCCGGACACAAGCACACGATCTTCGCTTCAATTAGTGACGAGTTCGCTGATAATTCAATCGTCTGCACTGCTCCGAGCAAAACTTTTAATATCGCCGGGCTCCAGACTTCAAATATTTTTATTCCCAATGAAAATCTACGCGAAAAATTTTTGCGCGAGCTTCAGCTTTCCAATCCTAACCCAAAATGTAACGTCCTTGGCTATGTCGCGGGACAGGCCGCCTATGAAAATTGCTCCGGCTGGCTTGACGAGGCTTTGAAGATAATCGACACTAACAGGAAAATTATTTCTGATTTTATTGCTCGTGAGTTCGATAAGAAAATTAAAGTCTACGATCTCGAAGGGACATATTTATTATGGATGGACTTCAACGGACTCGGGCTAGGCTTCAAAGAACTTGAAAAGAAAAATCGCCGCGAAGCAAAATTATTTTTTGACGAAGGCTATTTATTCGGGAAGGCCGGCGAAGGATACGAACGCTGGAACATAGCCTGTCCGACAAAATATATTCAGGCCGCGCTGGAAAGACTCAAAGGCACTTACTTATAAATAGAAAGGAAATCCCTTCGGCCTAACTTCGTTCGTGTGGATTAACAACCCCCTCCGGTTCACTTCGTTCGCCACCTCCCCAAGGGGAGGCTTTTGTGTAAAAAAAAATTTGAGCCTCCCTCGGGGGAGGGGAACCGCTTGCGGTGGTGGGGGTAGCTTCTAAAAAAACAGGAGTAAGATAATATTGAACTTTAATAAAAAAACTGCTTTAATCTCTTAAAAATAAAAAACTTAGGAGGAAGATTTTTTTTGCTTCAATCTGTAAATCCATTTCTAGTGACGGGGCTTTTATTTTTCTTGAGCCTTGTAGCTGGAACTCTGTCTGAAAAAATAAAAGTACCCGCCTTAATTTTATTTCTTGCTATCGGAATGCTTGCCGGCACAGACGGGCCGGGCGGCTTGGATTTTTCTGACGCTGACGCGGCTAATCAGATCGGAACGTTCGCGCTTGCCTTTATACTTTTTTCGGGCGGCTTTCAAACTAAATGGGCCGATATTAAGCCCATAGTGACTCAGGGAGTCGTCCTGTCGACTGCCGGAGTCTTATTGACTTCTGTTTTTGCGGCGATACCGATTGCAATGCTTTCAAGATTTAATTACAAGGACGCTTTCCTTCTTGGCTCGATAATTTCTTCGACGGACGCGGCGGCGGTCTTCTCGATACTTCGTACTCAGAAAGTCGGAGTTAAGGGCGCGCTCAAGCCCCTGTTAGAATTTGAATCAGGAAGCAATGACCCTATGGCCGTCTTCTTAACTATCACAGCTATAACATGGCTCACGACTCCCGACGTTCCTGTCACAGAACTTGGAATTAAATTTGTCGTTCAAATGATAGCCGGAGGAATTATGGGCTTATTAATGGGACGCTTTGCCTGTTACATGATCCAGCGCTTGAGAGTCTCTAACGAAGCCTTGTATCCGGTGTGGGGAATCTGTATCGTCCTTACGACCTTCGGACTTACTGAAACAGTTTACGGGAATGGATACTTGGCCGTTTACGTTTGCGGGATAGTCATGGGCGGAGGAGACTTCCTTTATAAATATAGCCTTCAAAGATTTCACGAGGGCTTCGCTTGGCTAATGCAGATCGTAATGTTCTTAGTGCTTGGCCTCTTGGTAAACCCTAGGGAGCTTATGAGCTTTTCAGTTATAAATGTCGGGCTTTTAATTTCGTTTGCTTTGATGTTCATTGCCCGGCCTCTTGCAGTTTTCATTGGAACGATCTTCAGCCGCTTTAATTTCCGTGAGAAGATTTTTATATCATGGACGGGGCTACGGGGAGCTGTGCCTATAATCCTTGCGACTTACCCTTTGACCGAAGGACACCCGCAGGCTAAATACATGTTCAATTTAATTTTCTTCGTTGTCTTAACGTCCGTAATGCTTCAAGGGAAGACTCTTGCTCTTCTTGCAAAATTTTTAAAGATTGACGCTATTGTCCGTGAGGCCAAGACTTACCCTCTGGCTTTTGACATTACTCCGGGAAGCGGCTCTGAAGAGACTCGCGAAGTTGATATTTTACCTGACGCGGCTGTCGTTGGTCACAGCGTAATGGAATTACATTTCCCCGAGGGCGTTACGATTTTGTTAGTCAACCGCGGCTCAAAGTTCCTTATTCCCAAGGGCAATACTATAATTCAACGCGACGACACTTTATTATTATTCGGTGAGCGCGAAAAATTATCTAAAGTCGAAGATCAATTAAACATGAGCATGGACGAGGCCGAGAAGCTTCGTCAACGTAAAGACGCTCTGATTAAAATCGGAATGAATAAAGAAAACTAAAAAATTTTTTTTAATAATTTAAGGAGCAGAAAAATTTATGAAGAACTTAAAAGATTTTTTCACGAGTCTTTTTACTATGAAGACCGTTTGGATTGACAAGGGCAGCGGACGTTGGGCAATGAAGAAGCGCTTTCACCCGGCTGTACGCTATACGATTTTTATTTTAATCTTGCTGGCAGGGGGAGTAATTTATTCAAGCTTTTCTAATCTCAAAGGCAAGAGCGCCGAAGCAGTCCTTACGACTCTTCCTGCTCCTCAAAGAACTTTAAGAACTTCAACTTCAACGACTCCGACAGCAAGAACAATCGCTCCGGCCTTGCCGCCGGTCGAAGCTCCTAAAGAGTCTCAAGCTGCTTTGAACATTGCGCCCCCTGTAGAGTTAGCAGAAAAAACTATAACCAGGAGGCCAAGAGAAATTATTTTGCCTTCGGAGGCTGATCCCGATACAGATCAGATAATCAAGACTCCCAATCGCAGGAACTCAAAAAATAAATATCGAGTCGTCATAAGCAAGTCGGATTTCACGCTGTATCTTTTTGAAGAAGACGAGCTGATTAAAACTTACCCGATAGCCGTCGGAAAAAATCTCGGTGATAAAGAACGGGTAGGAGATCATAAAACACCCGTGGGAAAGTTTAAAGTCGTTTCGATTGAAAATTCTTCGGGCTGGAAGCATGACTTCCGGGACGGAAAGGGAGTGATCGCCGGAGCTTACGGGCCTTGGTTCTTGAGGCTTGACGCTAAAGGCTGGAAGGGTATCGGCATTCATGGAACTCACGACCCCGACTCAATGGGAACTAACGCTACTGAAGGCTGCATAAGACTCAACAACGAAGACATACGCGAGCTTAGAACTTATGCTTATAAAAATATGCCGGTGGAAATCAGAGAGTAAAAAAAATTTTCTAAAATGAAGAAAAAAATTTTTTTGCTTGTCTTAATAATTTTTCTTGCTCGAAGTTCTTACGCAGGGACTCGAGCAAGATTTTTATTTATCGGGGACATTATGACTCATCAGCAGCAGCTTGACGCGGCGCGCTACAAAGGCAACGAGAAAGAAAAAATTAATACTTACGATTTTTCGCCGCAGTTCAGACGGATAAGGCCGCTCTTAGAAAATTATTTTTTGGTCGGCAATCTTGAGACGACTTTTTCAGGCTCTGGAAAAAAATTAAAATACTCCGGCTATCCTACGTTCAACACTCCAGACGATTTAATAAAAGTTTTGAGCAGTGATTTAAAAATTGATTTGCTCACGCTTGCGAACAATCATATTTTTGACAAAGGAGCGGCGGGGGCGCGGCGGACTGTTGAGGCTTTGAACTCTGCTGATCTTAAATGGACGGGGCTTGGGCTTGATGACGTTGTGTCGAACGATTCTGTCATGCTTGAGAACGAAGGGATAAGGGCCGCGTTCGTGAGTCATACTTACGGGAGCAATCTCTACCCGAAGTCAAGCGACGTTCATTTGAATTTAATAACCGAAGAAGATTTAAAAGCGAGCTTGACCCGCGCAAAAAATTTAAGTCCCGATATTATTATCGCGTGCTTTCACTGGGGCAACGAGTATCAGTATTCCCCGAGCCAACAGCAGAAGCGCGCCGCCGATATTGCCTTTGCTAACGGAGCGGATTTGATTGTCGGACATCATCCGCATGTCTTGCAGCCTGTTGAGCTTAGAAAGATCAGCGGAGATTTTAAAGCTGTCGCGTGGTCGTTGGGGAATTTTATTTCTTTTCAGAGGACTCTCCCGCGGGAAAGGACTTGTATCTTGGCCGCGGAATTTGAAAAGGATAACGAAGGACGGACTCGCCTCGTAAAAATTTCTGTAGCTCCTTTGCAAGTTCTAGCACCCGGCCAGAAACGTACCGAAGTAACTTACGCCGGAACAAGCCCTGAAATTATTGACAGGTTAGACTTTGAGGGAGTAAGCACCGAACAAAAAAATAAATTGTTAAACGCCGGGCGGTTGGTCTTGGATTTCTTGGGCGCTCAAAATGAAATTGATGACTATGGATTTTATACAATCTGGAACGAAGACTCCCCGGAC
>JAFSSV010000149.1 GCA_017450825.1 Synergistaceae bacterium | reverse complement strand
CTACTTAATACACAAGGATTCCTTGATGCAGAGTTTGGGGGAGCGAACCGGCGCTGAGCTGGTTTCTTACGCCAAAGGCTTTCGCAAAATTTTCGAAACGGCTTTTAAAAGCGGCGTTTATGTGGATTATACAATGGCGTTTTTGCTCACCCTGCTCTCCAAAACAATGTTGAGTTCCAAAAACATCAGCCTTGCCGAGCGACAGGAGATTAAGGAGGTATTGGAACCTTACGTTCACATGATTCCTCGGTTGAATGTCAACAAGATTGTTACGGAAAACGATGTAAAGACGCTTTATGAAGTTCCGCGGGAAGTCATTTTACACCCCGAGAAATTTGACGGCGGCTATTATACAAAGAGCGTATGGAACGGGCAGGAAGTTCTTGACGAGATATTAAAAGCCAATCGGGACACGGATTACGGCCGCCACTATCGCTTTTCGATTTTCCGAACCGCCGAAGGGTATCAATCAAGAGCACCGCTCACCGATTACGACGTTTACGTTCCGCTTCTGGAACTTTCGACAAGAATCGGAGAGAGCGCAATCCTCACCTTGGCTCCTACTGTGTGCTATCTTCTATCCTACAGCAGCATGGAAATTCCGCGTTTGATTCCCGCCACAAACAAGCATTTGACGCCATACTTGGAAGCCTTTTCCGATATTGTACGGGGCAAAACCACTTTTTTAATGATGGAAAGCCTTCCGATGCGCAAGCGGTACAACGATAGGGCTGTTTTAAATTCTATATCCGGCATTGTGCTTATCAATTTCTTGCGAAGAGAAGAGGACACCATGAATTTCATGAAGGCGAATTTCACGTCCCCAAGATTGTTGCTCTCTCCGTCTGAAGCTATGGACACGCTTTATCTGCGTCTTTTGTTCGCTTTAAGGGAACGGGATGTGGAACAAATTGTCGCTCCCTTTACATTGGGCATTGTAGAAGCGTTGTCTTTCTTGGAAGCCCATTGGGAGGTTTTATGCAACGATATTGAAAAGGGGGAAGTCACATTTGCGCTTGACGTGCCGGATTCCTTTCTGCGGCAAATCGGCGGATTGATGACCCCGGATAAGACGAGGGCGGATGAGCTTCGCAAGGTGTTTAGTCAAGGATTTGACGATACCGTTGTTTCGCGTATTTGGCCGAAAATGGAGCGTGTAGTCGCTATGGGCGTGAGCGATTGTCGCATTTACACCAACATAATGAAAAAATATACGGGAAATATTTTCCATTCCAACGGCGTGATGGCAACGTCCGAAATGTTGCTCGGAAAGCCTTTGGATGGTACGGATGATTTTGAGCTGATTCATGGAGTGAATTTCTACGAGTTTATACCCTTCCCAGAAAATGAGGGAGAGGTTACGCCTCTTTTGTTAAGCCAAACGCAACAAGGGGCGGATTACGATGTCGTTGTGACCAATCACGCGGGGTTTTATCGCTATCGCACCGGGGTTTTGATTCATGTAAAAGAGAACAAGAACGGTCGCATGATTTTTTCCTGCATAGGTCACCGAAATCAATTTGCAATCATTGAAAACGCTCTTTTAGGTGACGGTGAAATTTACGACGCTATTGAAAAAGCGGAAAAGGAATTTGGCGTTGAGATCGCCGATTTTGTCTATTACGTATCCCCCGAAGACAGTGAAGAGCGACTGGTTATTATGTTAGAACCAATGGAATGGCATAATGAAAAGAATGTATTTTCGCCGGATGTTACAAAAAAAATAGCGTCATTCTTAGACGCCGCGCTTTGCAATGAAAATGCTGCCTACGCTGCCGCTCGCCAAGCGGGGACACCTCCTTGCAGTTTCGCATGGCTTCAGGCGCAAACCCAGTTGTTATACCGCGACGTTATCCGATTCCGCTACCAAACAGCACCGGATCAAATCAGACCGCACCATTTCTTAAATACTCCCGCTCAAATCAAATTCTTCCGTCAACATACTTTATAGTAAAAACACTCGGAATAGCAAAGGTAGAATAACTCCCTTGCGCCCCCTGTTAAGGGGGAGAGGGCCACGAAGTGGCGAGGGGGTTATTTCTCAATTAAGAGGGCCAGCTTGCTGGCGAGGGGGTTATCTTCAAAAAAGAGGGGGAACCGCTTGCTGGCGAGGGGGGATCCCTTACCATAACCCCTCCGACCCTTTGGGGCACCTCCCCTTTTTTAATAAATTAACCCCTCCGGTTCACTTCGTTCACCACCTCCCCTTTCAGGGGCGGCAAGAATGTAAAGTATAGAAGGTATAGAAGGACTCTCTTGCGCCCCCTGTTAAGGGGGAGAGGGCCACGAAGTGGCGAGGGGGTTATAGTTTTTCAAGTGTGCTTAGTATAATTTAGTTATGAATTATACAGAGCGTTTCAAACGGTCTGATAATTCCGGTTGAAGTTCTTGGGTGTTCGTAGTTTCTGATTAAAACTTTTCCGGCGGGTCTAATGTAGCTGATTTTTTCTTCGTTTGAGCTGAAGTTGCAAAGCACAGAAATTTTGTCATCGTTCCAGATTCTTTCATAGGCGATAACTTTTTCATTTCCTGTTTCAAGAAATTTTATTTCGCCCTCTGAAATTACGCGATACTCTTTTCTAAGCTGGACGAGTTTTTTGTAATAAGACAATATCGAGTCGGGGTCGTCCTGTTCGGCTTCAACGTTGATTGACTTGTAATTACTCTGAACTTCGAGCCAAGGCTTAGCGGTAGAGAAGCCCGCGTATTTTTCGGAATTCCATTGCATAGGAGTCCTTGAGTTGTCGCGTGCCCTTTGAGCAAGAATATTCAGCGCGTCTTCTTCGGAAGTTCCGGCCTTGCGAAGAATCCAGTAATAATTAATCGCTTCAACGTCGTCATATTGTTCAATGCTTGAGAAGTGAGCGTTAGTCATTCCGATCTCTTCGCCCTGATAAATATAGGGCGTGCCTCTTAGCATGTGAATAAAAGTCCCGAGCATCTTAGCTGATTTCTTCCAGTATTCTTTTTCGTCGCCGAGGCGTGAAACTATTCTAGGCTGATCGTGATTGCACCAGAAGACAGCGTTCCAGCCTCCGTGCTTTGCCATTTCCTCCTGCCATTCTTTGAAGAGGCTTTGTAATTTTTTCAAGTCCGGCGGCATTAAGGCCCATTTGCTCCCGTCCCTGTAATCAATTTTTAAATGGTGGAAGCTGAAGCACATGGACATCTCGTGATTTTGGGGCTGAGTATATTGTATGCAGCTGTCGAGAGTCGTCCCGGCCATTTCTCCGACTGTGACAAAATTTTCGATCCCCGAGTCCGTTACTAGTTCTCTTATAAACTCGTGAACGTGCCGGCCGTCTTTGCAGAAGCTTGTACCGTTCCCGGCGGGGGCGTAAAGATTTTCGGGCTTTGAGATTAAATTCAGAACGTCAAAGCGGAAGCCTTTGACTCCTTTTCCCTTCCAAAATCTTATAACGTTTTTTAATTCTTCACGGACTTCGGGATTCTCCCAGTTTAAATCGGGCTGCTCGGGCGCGAATAAATGCAGGTACCATTTGCCAAGCTCCGGGACATAATCCCAAGCCGGGCCGCCGAAGCTTGCTGTCCAATCTGCCGGGGGCTTTGAATTATTTTCGCGGCCTTCGCGGAAAATATAATAGTCCTGATATTTTTTATCGCCGCTCAAGGCTTTCTTGAACCATTCATGCTGTGACGAAGTGTGATTAAAAACCATATCGAACATAAACCCGAGGCCAAGCTCATCAGCTTCGGCGATCATAGCTTCGCAGTCGGCCATAGTTCCGAACATTGGATTAATATTTTTATAGTCCGAAACGTCATAGCCGTTATCAACCATTGGAGAACAGAAGAACGGCGTCACCCAAATATAATCAACGCCAAGACTTTTAATATATTTCAGCTTTGAGCGAATGCCGTTAAGATCTCCTATGCCGTCACCGTTTGAGTCACAGAATGACTTTATATAAATCTGATAGACAGTTGAATTTTTAAAATTTTCCATGAAAAACTCCTTTCAAGATTAAATAAATTTTTTTTACATAACCCCCTCCGATTTAGGTATCCTCTTTTCAAATCAACCCCTCCGGCCTCACTTCGTTCGACCACCTCCCCTTTCAGGGGCGGCAAGAGTGTAAAGGAAATAGAAGGTATAGAAGGACTCTCTTGCGCCCCCTGTTAAGGGGGAGAGGGCCAGCTTGCTGGCGAGGGGGTTATTTCTCAACAAGAGGGGCTTGCGGCGGGGGGTTATCATAAAAATTTATTCAGCGTGGGCAATAATATTTTCTCCGGCTTTGACTTCGAGGCCTGAATCAAATTTGAAATTCTCGTAGCCTGAGTCGTTCGTTACTACCATGATAGTAGTAAGAGGGTGACCGGCGGCTTTAATTTTTTCGGGATCGAAGGTAATTAATTTTTCTCCGGCTTTGACCCTGTCGCCTTCTTTAACATGAATAGTAAAGCCTTCGCCTTTCATAGCAACAGTATCGAGTCCGATATGCAAAAGAATTTCAAGCCCGTTGGCCATTACGAGTCCTATAGCGTGATTGCTTCCTTCCATTGTTTGTTCGACAACGCTGTCAACCGGAGCAAGCAATACATAATCAGTAGGCTCGATAGCGATACCGTCGCCCAAAACTTTTTCAGCGAAAGTTTTATCGGGAACGGACTCGATAGCGATAGTTTTTCCAGACAAGAAGGCTTTGAAATCTACCGGAGCATGTTCGGCCTTAGCTTGCTCAGCGGCGGCTTGGAGGGCGGCTTCTTCGTTAGCTTCTTTATCAATGCCCTTGTGCTTTCCGACAAAATAAGTTAAGAAGCAGGGCACAACGACAGCAACGGCCATGCAAATTGCAAACCATGCAATCGAACCGGGCTTGATTGAAAGGATTCCGGGCAAGCCTCCGACACCGATAGCGCTTGCTGTAACGTTAGTAGCTGTGCTTATGATTCCGGCAATACATGATCCTGTCATGCCGCAAAGGAACGGGAATACATATTTCAAGTTTACGCCGAACATAGCCGGTTCAGTTACTCCCAAGTAACAAGAGATACACGAAGGAATATTAAGCTCCTTAGCCTTAGCGCTTCTCTTCTGTAAAAAGATCATTCCCAAAACCGCGCTTCCCTGTGCAATATTTGAAAGGGCAATCATAGGCCATAACATAGTGCCGCCGAAGTCTGCAATTAATTGAATGTCGATAGCGTTGCTCATGTGGTGAAGGCCCGTGATTACCAACGGAGCATAGAAGAACCCGAAGATAGCGCCGAACAGAACTCTGAATGAGCCGCTGATTCCAGCGTAGACCGCCGCCGAAATCCAAGAGGCAATCTTCCAGCCTATAGGGCCAAGAATGAAATGAGCCGCCATTACGGCAAATAACAAGCTGAAGAACGGCACAAGAATCATTTGAACAACTTGCGGAATGATTTTCTTGAAAAATCTTTCAAGATAAGCAAGCGTAAACGCCGCAAGCATAGCCGGAAGGACTTGAGCCTGATAGCCGATCATGTTGACTTTGATAAAGCCGAAGTTCCATTGATTAATAGTTCCGTTGGCAAGAGCGCCCGCTACTGCGTAAGCGTTGGTTAATTGTGACGAAACAAGCGTAAGGCCGAGAATGAGTCCAAGCATTTCTGTTCCGCCCATTTTCTTCATGATTGTCCAGCAGATTCCGACAGGAATTCCAACATGGAAGACAGCTTCGCCCAAAAGCCATAAGAAATGATCAACGCCTGCCCAGAATTGGCTTTGACTTACAAGCGTAGCTCCGCCGAAAATTTCCATGCTGTCGATAACATTTCTGAAGCCAAGTATCAAACCTCCGACAACGATAGCGGGAATAAGAGGCGCGAAGATTTCAGCTATTGAAGTCATGAGCCTCTGCAGGATATTTTGATTTTGCTTTGACATGCTCTTGACTTCGGCCTTTGAGACTCCGGACACGCCGGAAACTTCTGTGAAGTCGTTATAGAAATCCGCGACTTCATTGCCGATTATGACTTGAAATTGTCCAGCCTGAGTGAATGTGCCTTTGACAGAAGGAATAGCTTCGATCTTTTTGAGATCGGCTTTTTTAGGATCGGCCAAGACGTAACGCATTCTTGTAATGCAGTGCGAAACCGCGACGATATTTTCTTTGCCGCCGATAGCGTCAAGAAGTTCTCGTGCGTCATTAATAAATTTGCCCACGATATTTTCCTCCGTGTGATATATAAAAAATTTTTTTTTGAAGTATTTGGGAATTAATAAATTATATATTACGGCCCTGTCTATAGCAAAATTTTATTTCACACACAAAAAAAAGCATAAAAAAAGAGTAAGTTCCTCTCTCGAACTTACTCTTTTTTCTTAATTCTAAACTGGCGGTGATCTGCTCTCCCGTGCGTACCCCGCACAGTACCATCGACGCTCGCAGGCTTAACTTCCGGGTTCGGCATGGGGCCGGGTGTTTCTCTGCCGCATTTACCACCAATAATCTTTTCCTCTG
>JAFSSV010000148.1 GCA_017450825.1 Synergistaceae bacterium | reverse complement strand
TTTATTTCTCACCGTCCTTTCTAACGTTGGAAATTAGTTTGTTAGCCTCAACCCCTCCGTCCCTTTGGGGCACATCTTTAACAAATTACCCCCTCCGGCCTTTGGCCACCTCCCCTTTTTTAACTGCAACCCCTCCGGTTCGCTTTGCTCACCACCTCCCCTTACACAGGGGGAGGCAAGGGGCAGAGGAAATAAAAGAATCGAAAAACTCTCTCGTCCCCCCTGAAAGGGGGGATGTCAGCTTGCTGACAGGGGGGTTGCTGTACAAGAGGACCGCTTGTGGTGGAAGGGTTATCTTCTAAACAAGAGGGCCGCGAAGTGGCGAGGGGGTAATTTTCAAGTGCTTTTACTATACTAACTCCAACTTAAATTTAAGCTCTTATGTCAATTTTATTATTACGTTTAGAATTTTCTTCTTTGACTTTTCTAATAAAGCTGACAATTTTATCCGGAGGGACTTTACGAATAACAGTACCGTCTCCGGAATTTATCACGCTGATCTGAACAATATCAGCGTCATCTATAACTTCATACTTTAAGTGGCGCCTTTCAGACGCGCGGTCAAGAATTTTATTTTTTATCTCGGTGGCTTGATCGTCATCGGATTTTTTTTCTTGTTCCTGTTCTTGCCGCAAAATTCTTTTCGCGATTTTTTTATATTCTGAATTTTGAACGTCGCCTTCGGTGCGCCCAAGTGTTTTAGTCCGGATTACCTGACGTTGTTCAGCCTGTGATGTATTTTGCTTAAAGGGCTCGTCGCTGTTTACCCCTATTGTCATAAATAATCACCTGCTCCCGTTAAAGTTCAGTAAGTCATGACGCGTATATTAAAAAAGGGGAGGAGGATTACCCCCCTTCCCCCGTTTTAAATGCGTATTAAATTTTAGAACTTACTTTAGAAATTAACGGATAAGGCTAAGGACGTTCTGAGGCTGCTGGTTCGCTTGCGCGAGCATTGAGTTACCAGCCTGAAGCATGATATTGAGTTTCGTGAACTCCATCATTTCCTTGGCCATATCGGCATCGCGGATTCTGCTCTCTGCGGAGGTCAGGTTCTCGCTGGCCGTCGTCAAGTTGTTGGCGGTGTATTCTAATCTGTTCTGGTAAGCGCCGAGCTTTGCACGCTGGGTCGAAACTTTGTCGATAGCGTTGTCAATAAGCGTAATTGAGCGGGCTGCTCTCTCGCGGCTCATGACGTTTACGCTGTCAAGGCCGAGTGCGTGTGAGCGCATGTCGCCGATGTTGATGCTCATGTCTTCGCCTTCGTTAGCTCCGATCTGGAATACGGTCGTATTGTCAGAAAGGTGGAGCGTCGTCTCTTCGGTCGTTGAAGAATAGACGTACTTGTTAAGGTTGCTGTTCCATGAGGCTGAAATTCCGGAGAGTGATCCGAATTCGATATCAACGTTAGGATCGATTACACCGTGTGCAACGTTGCCGGTTACTTTAACGCCCTGAGCGATTGTCTTGCCGGTGTGAGCGTCGCTTACGTCAACAGTGTAAGAAGTCTCTTTCGAGCTCTGAATCGTGTTGAGTGAGAAAGCGTTGATTAAGTTCTCGTCTCCGGAAAGTGTGACCTCTCCTGCTTTGCCCGGTACAGCGGTACGAAGAAGGAATGTGCCTTCAACGGACTCTGAATTCGTTGTAGCTCCGGTTACGAACGTAGCGAACTTCGTAGCGTCATCAACGTACTTGGACTGTCCAAGATCAATAGCGATTGCGTTATTAAGTTTTGTCGCTACATCATTGAGGGTGTCGTTTGCATAAAGCGTTACCTGCGCAGTCTGGCCGTCGCCCTGGTTAAGGGTAATGGTCTTGGCATCGTCAAGCATGAACACGCCCTCTGAGTTCCAGAACTTGTCAAGGTCACGGAGTTTGACATCGCCGCTGGCTACTTTGCCGATATAAGTTGCGTCGAAGCTGGCAAGAACCTGATCATCTTCGATCGGGTTGTCGATATCCTGGCTAAGAGCGCCGCCGCTGACTTTGAATGTCGTGTCAGTCGTAAGGATAATGTCGCCTTCAGATACAACGCCGGTCTTCTCGTTAAGATTGAAGTTCTTGAAGTGGACTTCGGTATCAGCAAGTTTATCGCCGTTCAAAACATACTGAGGAACGTTGCCTCTGTAGGGGCCGCCGTCCCACTTGTCAGACCATGTGCCGTCCATTGTAGCATTGACGTTAATTCCGATCGGGTTATCGTTGCCTGCTGTGTCGTCTGCTTCAGGAGTAATTGAATAAACGAACTTTGCTCCGTCCTGAACTGCGCTGAGATCGTTAAGTGTAATTGTTACAGAGTCGCCGGCATCGCCGCCACCGCCGAAGAGTTTATCAAGGTTGACGGTGTTTCCAAGGGATTCACTAAGAATAATATCTTCCTGTACTGCGGTTGAGTTCGTGCCGTCCTGAGAAAGCTTTGTAGCAGTAGCCTTTAATGTAACAGTCTGGTTTACAGCGTCGACTGACTGGACTTCAAAAAGAACGCTTCCGTTCTCTGTAAGAGCGTCGCCTGTTTCAACTTCAAATACTGATTCAGCAGTAACCTGTGTGCCATCTTGGACAGTTGTAGCTGTTACTGTCGGGTTTGCACCATCGCCGCCACCTTCATAGACGATTCTAATTCCGGGAGCTTCGCCGTTATTCATAGTTGTAGCTGTGAATGTCCCAGTGGAATAGTCTGCATTGAGGCTAATTCCCTTGTTACGGGCAGCAGCTATGATTTCATTGGCAACGCCTGCGTATGTGTGATCAACTCCGTCTGTATCTGCAGCAGTGCCGCCTGCGAAGTAAGCTGCCTGAAGGTCTGTTGTAGCTCCAGAGCTGCCGGTTCCGAAAACGTCTGCGCCGCTGGTTGACCAAATCTCTACGCCGTCTGTAGTCTGAACGCTGATCTTAGTGACAGGGCTGCTAGTGGCGTTGAACGTCATAGTAGTCTCGGTTGCGTTCCGCGTTCCGCCGATACCGTATGCGCCTGTAAGCTGAGCGTTAGCGCCAATATCAGAAGTATAAGAAAGGCTGTAGCTTCCGGCGGGGGTGTTGGTGACTGCTACGTCTTTGACACCGTACTTAACGTTGACGGACTTGTTCATGATAACGTCATCATGCTTAATCTTCATAATGTCGCTCTTCTGAACTTCGCCCTGTCCGGGGTCGGCTTTGACTCTGATCTTGTAGTTGCCTTCGATTGATTTCTTCTGGCCGAACTGGTCAATCTGACGAAGACCGCCGTTAATGATTGCTTTGGTCTCGTTGTTGTCGCTGCTCCAGAGGGCCGCGGACTCACCGTTGAGTAATTTCTTCTTGTTGAACTGGGTTGTGTTGCCGATACGGGTGATTTCCTCGTTAAGCTGGCTGATTTCTTCCTGGATATAGCTTCTGTCCTGCTGGGTCAGTGTGTCGTTGGCGGCTTGAACTGAAAGCTCACGCATACGCTGAAGGATTGAATGAGTCTCGCTGAGTGCGCCTTCTGCTGTCTGAATAAGGCTGATACCGTCCTGAGTGTTGGAAATGGCTTTATCAAGTCCTCTGATCTGGGCGCGCATTTTTTCGCTGATAGCGAGTCCGGCTGCGTCGTCGGCTGCGGAATTGATACGAAGACCGCTTGAAAGTTTTGCTATCGACTTCTGAAGAGCATTGCTTGTATTGTTGACAATGTTGTAGCTCTGCAAAGCCGGTATGTTGTGTTGAATTACCATTGACATAGTACAAAAACCTCCTTGTAATTTTTTCCCCGCCTTCCATGTGCAGGGACTAAAAAAAAGTCCTCCCCTAGTTTTTCTCCTTTGAGGGTTAATGCCCGCCAAGATAAAAATAATAAACCGGACTAAGCTTTCACTGTCTGAACGCTCGCGCCCGTCCTTCAAGTGTGCCTCCAGAATATTTTAATTTTTAAATGGCTAAGGCTTTGCGCTTTGTTACTTTTTAGTAAACCTTTTATCCTTATTCGCGAAAAGGTTTCAAAAATTGAAAACGGCTCGGCCTTTTGTGTAATGGCTTATGCCTTCCTTATGTTCATAAACATTTTCGGCATTGGTTTTTTCGTACTTTAACCTGAAGATTTTTTTAAGGTACAACCCCCTCCGGTTCACTTCGTTCACCACCTCCCCAAGGGGAGGCAAGGGACGTAGACGGAATAGAAGGACTCTCTAGCGCCCCCTGTTAAGGGGGAGAGGGCCAGCTTGCTGGCGAGGGGCTTATAGTTTTTTACTATAATAACCCTGAATTTAAAATTTAAGGCACGAAAAAAATCATGAGAACATTAAGAAAATCTAAAAAAGAAAATCACGCAGGCAATAATTTTTCAAAGGGCTTGGCAATCAAAAATAATTTTCTTTATTTCGTTGAGCTTGATGCTCGCGATAACCCAATAAAAAAAATTACTGTCCCGCTGTCTGAAGGCTGTGTGGTCGAAGATAAAATAAAAAATTTCTCAAAGCTGGAAGAAGGGCTTAAACGACTCATAAGCAAGACCGGCCCGATAGACTCTCCGGCCGCCGTTGCCCTTCCGGAAGGCGACGCAATGATACGGGCAATAACTTTCCCTGATATAAATCGCGAAGATACGTTAAACGCAATCAATCTTAATTTCAAAGATTTTTTTCAAATTCCCAGGGAAGAAGCCGTGTTCAATTTTATGAGAGTCAAAACTCCAGCTGATAATTTTAAAGCTAACGAGATAAAAATTTTAATAGCCGCCGCAAAAAATCTTACGGTCAAAAAATTTTTAGAGGCCGCTGAAAATTCCGGGCTTCCTGTTGGACTGATCGAGCCGGTAAATTTTTCCATGCTCCTGGCAATTCCTGAAGCTTTGACCGGACTGTGTGTCTTGAGCAACAACAAAAATATTATCGCCTCGTGGGAAGGCACGGAATTTTTTTTAAGACAGACCGACGAGGCTAATAACATCACAGATATTTTTAATACTGTCCAGTTTCTTCAAGCTGAATACAAAAAGCCAATAGATAAAATTATCTTAATAGGAACAAATTTTGAACTTGAAACTCAAGAAAAAAATTTAAAAATAATTAAACTCAACGACGAATATTTTTGCGCTGTAGGTGCCGCTATAGGACAAAGCGCCCTTAATACTCTTGACCTTAAACCGGCTGAAAGCAGATTGTTTGAAAATCAGAGCAGGTTAAAAAATCATTTTTATTCTGTAATTTTTTATGTGCTTTTGATTTTAGCTATGTCAATAGAAATCGGAACTATTTTTCTTGCTAAAAGCAACATAAAAATTTTAAGCGACCGAATAGAAATCATGCGTGAAAATATTGACAGGCTGAAAGATATTCAGCTCACGCTAAGCAAAGAAAATTCTTCGGCTGAAATTCAAGACCGCGAAGCTGAACGCATTATAAATTTTTTACAGAACGATATACCCGCGCTTGAGTTCATGAGCAGGATAGAAAATTCAGGCTTGAAATTTGAAAGCGCAACTTTCAAACGCGAAGGCAATCAAAAAATTTTTCAGCTTCAGCTTGAAGGGCATATTGCAGACGAGAAAAAATTATTCCAGACAATCCAGACTTTAAAATCAAGCGGGAAGTTCAAAAATATTTTTTTGCCTTCGTCGTTCAGAGACTCTTCAGGAAGTTTTGCCTTCAAATTAATTTTGGAACTTTAAGAAATATAGTAAGCACACTGAAAAAACTATAACCGCCTCGCCGAACCCTTCCACCGCAAGCGGTCCTCTTGTAAAGCAACCCCCCTGTCAGCAAGCTGACATCCCCCCTTTCAGGGGGGACGAGAGAGTTTTTCGATTCTTTTATTTCCTCTGCACCTTGCCTCCCCTGAAAGGGGAGGTGCCGAACGAAGTGAGGCGGAGGGGTTGTAGTTAAAAAAAGGAGGTGGTTGACTGAAAGGAGGCGGAGGGGTTGTAGTTTAAGGTGGTGAATGAAGTAAATCGGAGGAGTTTTATAGAAAATAAACAGTGTTTAGTATATGATATAAAAACTTGAAAACAATTCCCACAGGAGGTCGATTATAAAAATGGAAGGCGCAAAAAAAATGAAGCGTATCGGCGTTCTCACCAGCGGCGGCGATGCCCCGGGCATGAACGCAATAATAAGAGCCGTAGCCCGTACCGCTATGCACTTCGGGATCGAATGCGTAGGAATTCGGCGCGGCTATGCAGGACTCATTAACAGTGACTTCGTAATGCTCGAAACAAATATGGTTCGGCATATTCTTGGCCGCGGCGGCACTATTTTATATACAGCCCGCTGTGACGAGTTCATGACAGAAAAAGGACGCGAGAAAGCCGTAGCTACTTGCAAAATGCTCGGGCTTGACGGAATCGTCGCCGTAGGAGGCGATGGAACTTTCAAAGGCGCGCTTGAACTTTCAAGACTCGGAGTCCCCGTAATGGGAATCCCCGCAACGATTGACAACGACATAGGCTGCTCAAATTACACTATAGGCTTCGACTCAGCCTGCAATACCGCAATCGACTGCATAGACAAGCTACGCGACACAATGCAATCCCACGAACGCTGCTCGGTCGTCGAAGTCATGGGAAGACACGCAGGCTTCTTAGCTCTTTATGTCGGTATCGCCGTAGGCGCTACGTCCGTTCTAATTCCTGAACACCCCGTCGACTTTGAACAGGATATAGTCCAGCGAATTCAAAATTCAAGGCTCGCAGGCGTAACTCACTTCATGATCGTTGTAGCCGAAGGAGCAGGAAGCGCTTTCGAGATCGCAAGAAAAATTAAAGAGACCGTAGGGATAGATCCCCGCGTCACTGTGCTTGGACATATTCAACGCGGCGGCGCTCCAACAGGACGCGACAGAGAAACCGCAACGCGAATGGGTTATTACGCCGTAAGAGCTTTCGCCGAAGGAAGATCAGGCAACGTTATCGCAACCCGTGAGGGAGGCATAGTCGAAATCCCAATCGAAGAAGCCCTCACAATGAAAAAACATCTTCAAATGGACCGCTACGAAATCCTTGAGGCTATCGCCGCCTCCGGAGCAATTCATAAAAATTAAAAATAAAAAATTTCTATAAAACCCCTCCGCCTCACTTCGTTCGGCATCTCCCTTTTTTTGACTACAACCCCCTCCGGCCCTTCAGGCCACCTCCCCAAGGGGAGGCTTTAGGTAGCAGGAATAAGAGCCTCCCTCGGGGGAGGGGAACCGCTTGCGGTGGTGGGGTTTTTTCAAGAGGGTCAGCTTGCGGCGAGGGGGTTATAGTCTTTTAAGTGTGCTTAGTTTATTAAAAATTTTCCCGGGCCTTAATCGCTTTGATAGTGTCGCGCAAGACAGCAGCCCTTTCAAAATCTAACTGCTCAACAGCCTGCCACATCTCCTGCTCAAGCTCCGGGATAGTCCGCTTTGAAGAAAGATCTTTTTTCTTGGAACGAGAAGAAATTTTTTCGCCCCGTTCGTTCTGTTCAAAGGCGCTGGCAAGTTCAGGCGGCAATAAATCAGAAACATCTTTGATTATACTTACGGGCGTTATGTTGTGGGACTTGTTGAAAGCTATCTGGCGCTCCCGGCGGCGCTTCGTTTCGTTTACGGCCTGCGTGATACTGTCAGTTAATGAGTCGGCGTATAAAATAATCCTGCTGTTGATATTCCTTGCGGCCCGGCCCATGATTTGAATTAATGACCTGTAAGATCTCAAATAACCTTCACGGTCTGCGTCAAGAATCGCTACGAGCGTGACCTCCGGCAAGTCCATTCCTTCACGAAGCAAATTTATTCCGACAAGCACATCAATCTTTCCGCCGCGCAAATCCCTAATTAACTCCGCCCTTTCAAAAGTATTAAGCTCCGAATGAATATATTTAACTTTAAATTTAAGTTCTTTTAAATAATCGGCCAGGTCTTCAGACGATCTCTTCGTAAGAGTCAAAACCAAGGCGCGCTCGTGTCTGCTCACGCTGTCGCGCAAACGGGCAATAAGATCATCAACTTGACTGCTCGCCGGGGCAATCTCTACTTCTGGATCTGGAATTCCCGTCGGGCGTATGATCTGCTCAACAACTTCAGCCGAAGTTTTTAGCTCGTAATCTCCCGGCGTTGCTGATACAAAAACCGCCTGCTTCATTCGCTGCTCAAACTCGTGCCACTCTAACGGCCTGTTGTCTAAACACGAAGGCAATCTGAATCCGTTCTCAACTAAAGATTTTTTTCTTGCCCGGTCACCGTTGAACATGCCGCGGACTTGAGGAAGGGTTATGTGCGACTCGTCAACGATACAAATAAAATCCTCCGGAAAGAAATCTATTAACGTCCCGGGCGGTTCACCGTGCCTGCGGCCGTCAAGATAGACAGAATAATTTTCAATCCCCGAACAGTATCCCGTCTCCTGTAACATTTCTAAATCATAAGCCGTTCGCGATTTTATTCGTTGAGCTTCGATTAGCTTGCCTTGAGCTTGAAAATCTTTTGCAACCTTGGCCAGCTCGTTTTGAATCAAAGGCACTGATTTTTCTATCGCGTCAGTTTGAGTGACGTAATGCTGTGCCGGAAAAATCGAAGCCTCGTTGACGTTCTCAATGACTCGTCCAGTCAAAGGCTGTGTTATGTCTATCTGTTCGATCTCGTCATCAAAAAAAATTATTCGTATACAGATCTCTTCTTCGTAAGCCGGAAAAACTTCTACAGTGTCGCCGCGGACTCTAAACTTCCCCGGCTCGGGCGCGTAGTCGTTACGCTCGTAATAATTTCCAACAAGGCGCGCAAGAAAATCCCTTTGATCAATCTTATCGCCGACTTTGAAAGAAATTATCGCCTCTTCGTAAGACTCTTTAAGCCCTAAGCCGTAAATACATGACACGCTGGCAACAACTATAACGTCCCGGCGTTCGATTAAAGCCTTAGTAGCGGAGAGTCTCAAGCGTTCTATCCTGTCATTAATCGAAGCGTCCTTCTCGATATAAGTATCGCTGGACGCTATATAAGCCTCCGGCTGATAATAATCGTAATAGCTCACGAAATATCTTACGGCGTTCTCAGGAAAAAAATTTTTGAACTCGCTGTAAAGCTGCGCGGCTAAAGTTTTATTATGCGCAAGAACAAGCGCGGGGCGGTTGACCTTCGCAATCACGTTGGCGATCGTGAAAGTCTTTCCGCTCCCCGTGACTCCCTTTAAAGTCTGAAACCTGTTTTTATTATTTATGCTTTGAGTAAGCGACTCAATAGCCTCCGGCTGATCTCCAGAGGGAGGCCACTGAGAATGAAGGACAAAATTTTTTTGAAGGGTCATTGAAATTTTTTTATTCTCCGTTGAAGAATTCAGAGTCTAATTTTTGTTCGGTCTGATTTTGATTCTGATCGAAGTCACGCTGATCCGGACTCACGAGCAGGAAAACCTGTTCACCCTTTTGAACTAAGTTATACTGCTCGCGGGCAAGGTGCTGAATTCCCTCTTTAGTTTTATAAAAGTCAACTTTCTCACGGTAGATTCTCACGTTCTCTTTTCGGCGGTTGAGTTCGGCTTCCCCCTTAACGATAGATTCACGCAGCGTGGCTATCCTGTCAAATTCAAAACGATAATAAGTCAACGTCAACGCCAGCCCAAGGACTGCTAGAACTATAAAGAATATCCGTCTTAACGAAGGCATTTTTATTTACATTCGTTCGGGCGATGATACGCCGATAAGCTCAAGAGTCTTTTTAATGACTTTCGCTGAAGCTTTGGCAAGCTTGACCCGTTCGGCCGAGTCGGGAGCGTCGATAATCCTTCCGGAATTATAAAAGGAATGAAACGCTCCGGCCAAGTTCATTGCGTAGCCTGTCAAGACGTGAGGGGCTAAAGAATTTGAAGCCGCCCGGACTTCGTCAGGGAAGAATGAAATCATATCGGCAAGGGCACGGGCCGGGGCTTGTGAAAATAATTCGCTGCTCCCGGTTGGATCTGTCTTGGCCTGCTTCTCGTACTCACGGACAATTCCGCATACACGGGCGTGAGCATACTGCACATAATAAACAGGATTTTCATTGCCCTGTTGTGTTGCCAGGTCTAAATCAAAATCTAATTTACTGTCGCTCTTGCGCATTAATAAAAAGAATCTCGCCGCATCTATCCCCGCCTCGTCAAGAACTTCGCGCAAGGTCACGAACTCCCCGGCTCTTGTTGACATATTAACGGCCTTCCCGTCACGCAATAAATTCACAAGCTGAATTAATAAGACTTCAAAGTCATCAGGATTTTTTCCCATAGCTTTTATAGCGGCCTTGACCCGGGCGATATACCCGTGATGATCCGCGCCCCATACGTCAATGACTCTTTCAAAGCCCCGCGTGATGAATTTATTTCTGTGATAGGCAATATCAGAAGCGAAATACGTAGGGACTCCGTTTGCCCGGATCAATACGCGGTCTTTATCATCGCCTATGGTGTCTTCACTCTTAAACCATAACGCGCCGTCCTGTTCGTAAGCAAAGCCCCGGGCCTTTAAATCTTCCATTGCTGATTTAACTAGCCCGTTCTCATGAAGATAACCTTCAGAGAAAAATTTATCGAACTTGACTCTAAAATCTTCAAGATCTTTTTTAATCCCGCTCATGATTTTTTCGGCGGCGTATTTCTTAAAATACTCAAGGCTTTCAGACTCCGGAGCGTCTAAAAATTTTTTGCCCTCGCTGTCGATAATTTCCTGTGCAAGGTCATAAATATATTTGCCTTTGTAACCGCCTTCGGGGAAGGGCATTTCTTCACCACGGCCAAGCAGCTCAAAATATCTTGAACGAGTCGAACGGCCAAGCGTCTGAATCTGAAGGCCGGAGTCGTTCACGTAATATTCGCGCTGAACGTTCCAGCCGGTGAATTCTAAAATCCTTGCAACAGAGTCACCAAGAGCAGCGCCGCGCCCGTGTCCAATATGTAAAGGCCCTGTAGGGTTGGCGCTTACGAATTCGACTTGAACTTTTTTATTCTGGCCAAGATTTAAAGCGCCGTATGCTTCACCTTGATTTAAAGCGTCGCTCACAACGTCCGAATAAAATTTATCGTTAAGAAAAATATTTACGAACCCTCCGCCGGCAATCTCTACCCGGTCAATATATTCTGATTTCAAATTCGCGGCCAAGTCCTTCGCAATATCAGCGGGCTTTCTTCGTAAAGTCCTTGCAAGCTTCATTGCGGCACTTGTCGCCCTGTCGCCCCAGCCTTCATGACGGGGGCGTTCAAAAATCGAGTCCGAGTCTTCAACGCCTAGAGATTTAACTGCGTTTTGAAGAGCTTGATTTAAATTCGCGACGGCTTGATTTTCACCTTTCATTTTTTTTAATGCTCCTTTGATTATCTGATCGGTATAGGCTTTAAGCAAAAATTCCGCCACTGATCGAGGCAATTTTGCAGCGTGTATATGCTACTCGTGTTGATATTCTGAAGGCCGACTTCCAGCTTTGCTTCGGCTATGAGTCTGTGCCTCCGGTTGGTGTAGCTGTGACTGTAATTAATCGGATCGGGTGTCCTGTTTACAGTTCCTGTTAAGAGCGACTCGCTTGCACTCTTAGGGAAATTTATCGTTATGTTCTGTTCAATTATAAACGGGAAGAGAATATCGACGGGAGGTTCATAAGCTCCGATCTTTCTCATGTTCTGCGGTTCAAAGAAAGGCAAGACCGCTAAAATTCCCTTGCCTGTCCCGGCGACTCCGGGCTTGCTTGAAATTTTTATTAAAAGCTCGGGGAAGTCTTTATTTTTTTTCTGCTGGACTTCAAAATTTCTAAGCCCCGGGAACATGAACAAGGCGGCCTCTTGAATTTTATTATTATCGGGATTAAGGCCAAGAATAAAATCTCCCCATGCTCCCCGTAATAAAACATCAACAGTCCCGCTTAAAATTCCATTCTCGTCAAGATTAAAATTCATTACGGCCGTAAGCCTGTTATCTCTGGCGGAGCTTGAAGGAAGGCGGCGAGTCGTGAAGCGTCCGTTCTCTGTGTTGATGCCGAAAATTCTCAAGCCCGCTAGAGGGTACGAGTCGAAATTATAATACTCGCTCTTCTTGCCCGTTGTAACTTCAAGCACAGGATCAAAAAATAATCCCGGACAAAGGGGCGTATTCTCATCAGGCTCAAAGGGAAGCCGCCAGCTTAACGCGGCCTTGGCCTGCTGTGAAGTAAGCCATGCCTTAGCAAGCAATAATTTTTCGCGCCTCGTCAAAGCTTTTAAATTAGAAGGAATTTTTCGCGGCGCTCCTTCTGTAAGTTCTATTTCTTCCTGCTGGCTTAGCCAGTCGATAACTTTTACGCGCCTGCTCTTGACTTCATGAGGAGGAGTTACGGCTCCTACGTTCTCAATAGTTTTCTGTAAAGCTGAAAGAACTTTTCCGCCCTTCCGCGATCCGAAGACAACGCCTTGACGCTGGATTCTTGCAAGCTCCCCGGCCTGAACGTAAGGATCAATATTAATCCGCCGCCATCTGTAAATATTTTCGCCGTCAAAATTTTCATGCTCTGGCGAAAAAACTGAAGGGAAAGTCCTGTATGAAAGCTCAGCAGTCGAAGTTACATCTAAGACAGACTCCCAAACTCTAAGCTCTTCCTGAAACCATGAAAGCCCTTCGACTGAAAGTTCCGCCGGAAGATGTTCGCGCCATGCCATGACGATAATAAAATCCTTTGAAGGCCTTTGAAACTTTACAGTCTTAATTTCTGCTGAAGTATCTTCGACCGGTTCAAAGTCATTGATTTTTTTCAGGCTGTCGTAGTCGAACATGCTTGCTTCGATAATATCAACCATGCCGCCCGAAGGTATCGGGATATTCCAGTTCAGCCATTTATCAGCAAGCCCGGCCCGGCCAAGAATTACATAAAGCCTCGTGAAGTCCAGCGAGCTTATTTCCCTTGCAACTGAAACATGTTTAAGCCATATTATGCCTTGTTCTTCCGGGTAAGTCGTGAAGTCGGGGTTCATGTTTTTCATTCGGGACAGATTAAACTCCGGGGCTTCAGAAATTTTGAAAGACCCGTTGCCTTTATACGAAGGCAAAATTTTTGACATATCCATCTCTTTTACATCGCGTACTTTTAAGACGGAGTTGTCGATTATTGAGTCGCTGGCATGAGCGCATGAGGCAAGCAAGAAAATTAAAACGATCGTAAAAAATTTTTTTAAGTTCTTCATTTATTAAAGTCCTCTTCCGTGACAGTATTTATATTTTTTCCCGCTTCCGCATGGGCAGGGATCGTTGCGCCCGACCTTTTGAAGTTTTTTGACAGGCTCACGGCCTTGGCCTGAATTGCTGCTCATTGAAGAAAATTCTTTTTTCTCCATAGTCATTTCGCGCTTGCGTTTCATTTCGTCGCTTAGTAATTTGACTCTGAAGGCCTGCTCACAGAAAGAACTCTTAACGCGTTCCATCATTTCCTGAAAAAGATTGTAAGACTCGAACTGATATTCAATTAAGGGATCTTTCTGGCCGATAGCTCGAAGGCCAATGCCGCGCCTTAGCTCGTCCATGCCGGTTAAATGTTCGCGCCAAGCAGCGTCAAGAATGTTCAGCAGGATATAGCGCATTATCAAGCCCGCGGGGTTGCCTTGGCCTCCGGAATTAAGCTCTGAAATTTTCGCGTCATAAATTTCTTTGACGCTTGCGGTTAATTCTTCCTTAATGCCTTCCATATCGAGTCGGTTATCAATTTTTGAAAGGCTTGAGAATTTTTCGGCCTTATCATTTCCGAAGAGTGATTTAAATTTTGCGGCGGCTCGTTCGGGGTCTGGCTGTGAATTGTCTTCGGGGAAATATTTTTCCAGTGTGTCATTGATAACGCTAGTTACGACTTCCCAACCGTATTGGGGCATTTCTTCAACGGGAGTCAAAATAATGTCGCTGCGTTCGGCGTAGATTGCTTCGCGCTGTTGATTCATTACGTTGTCGTAGGCAAGGAGCTGGCGGCGAATGTCGAAATGTAATTCTTCTACTTTTTTCTGTGAGCTTTCAATAATTTTTGAAAGCATTGGTGACTCGATTGCCTCGTTGTCTTTGAGGCCGAGCTTGCCCATAAGGGGCTGAATCTTTTCAGAACCGAAGAGCCTCAATAAATTATCTTCAAGCGATAAATAAAATCTTGAAGTCCCTGGATCTCCCTGTCGTCCTGAACGTCCGCGGAGCTGATTATCAATGCGGCGCGACTCGTGACGTTCCGTGCCGATAATAGCAAGCCCTCCGGCCTGAACGACTCTGTCATGTTCGGCTGAACATTTCGCCGTAAACTCCTGTAAAAATTTTTCGTATTGGGAAGATACCCCCTCCACCGCAGGGGCGGTTCCCCTCCCCTTATCAGGGGCGGCAGAGTTTGCGCCTTCGTGAGCAAGTTTATCTTTAGCTAAGAATTCGGGATTGCCTCCGAGCATAATATCAGTTCCTCGTCCGGCCATGTTCGTAGCGACAGTGACAGCTCCTTCGCGTCCGGCTTGAGCTACTATATAAGCTTCTTTCTCGTGATACTTTGCATTTAAAACTTGGTGGGGAATCTTTCTGGCCTTTAATAATTTGCTGACGCGTTCAGAATTTTCGATTGAAGTAGTGCCGACTAAAACGGGCTGGCCTTTCTTGTGCCGTTCTTCGACTTCGTTGGCTACGGCGCTGAATTTTTCCTGTTCAGTAGCGTAAATTACGTCTGGGTTGTCTGTCCTTATCATTGGCTTGTGGGTCGGAATAGTTACAACTTGAAGGCCGTAAATTTCTTTGAACTCTTCGGCTTCAGTTGCGGCAGTTCCGGTCATACCTGCGAGCTTGTGATACATTCTGAAATAATTTTGAAGAGTAATAGTCGCTAGGGTTTGACTCTCTCGGCCGACTTTGACTCGTTCTTTGGCTTCGATTGCCTGATGTAATCCGTCTGAATATCTCCGGCCTATCATTAAGCGCCCTGTGAACTCGTCAACTATAACGACTTCACCGTCTTTAACTACGTAATCAATATCGCGCTTATATAATTTATGAGCCTTCAAAGACTGTACGACCCTATGAGCTAAATCAGAATGAGCCGCGTCCGAAAAAAGCCCGGGCATTTTTAAATAATCTTCGCATTGTTGAATCCCGGCTTCTGTCATTGAGATACTTTTTTCTTTCTCGTCGATTTCGTAATCGGAGCCTTCCTTTAAAAATCTTGCGGCGCTGTCGGCTTTGATATATAAGCCTGCGTCGTCGTCCGAAGGCCCGGAGATTATTAACGGCGTTCGGGCTTCGTCGATTAAAATCGAGTCGACCTCGTCAACGATACAAAAACTATGACCGCGCTGCACCATTTCTTCGGCGTTCATGACCATGTTATCTCGAAGGTAATCGAAGCCGAATTCGCTGTTAGTTCCGTAAGTGACATCTGCAAGATAAGCGGCTCTTCTTTCTTCGATAGGCATATAGGGATAAATAACGCCGGCGGTTAGTCCTAAGAAATCATAAACGGGCCTCATCCATTCAGCGTCGCGCCGAGCAAGATAATCATTAACTGTCACGAGGTGAACACCCTCGCCCTTCATTGAATTTAAAATTATTGCAAGGGGAGCTACGAGGGTTTTTCCTTCGCCTGTTTTCATTTCGGCTATGCGTCCATCGTTGAGGGCCATGCCGCCGATTAATTGAACGTCATAGTGACGCAGGCCTATAGTTCTTTCTGAAACTTCGCGGACGATAGCAAAGACTTCCGGCAAAAAATCTTCAAGCTTATCGGGATTTTCTTGGACTTCTTTTTTAAGCTCTATGAAACGTGATTTAATTTCTTCGTTAGATTTTGAGTGGATACTTTCGGAATAAGAATTGACGATCTCAACGAGAGCTGAATATTTTTTCAGGGCGTTCTCATTGGGATCAAGCCCTAAAATTTTTTTTACGCTGTCAAAAAACATTAAATTCTCCTGTAAATAAATTTGTGATAACGAGAAAAGATTATCACGAATTATTTTCAGCGACAACTTTAAAAAAATAAAGCCTCCCCTTTGGGAGGTGGTGAGCAAAGCGAACCGGAGGGGGTTGTCTTTAAAAAGAAAGATTTTTTTTAAAGCAACCCTTCCACCGCAAGCGGTCCCCCTTCCCTTACAGGGACGGCAGGTCGAAAGGGGGTTGTTTTAATTTTTTACTTCACAGCCTCAAAGCCGTGCTTCAAGTCTGCGATAATGTCATCAATATGTTCAGTGCCGATTGAGAGTCTTATAGTCGTTGGACGAATGCCGCAGGCTAATAAATCTTTCTTGTCAAGCTGTGAGTGAGTCGTAGAGGCCGGGTGAATCACTAGCGACTTAACGTCCGCAACGTTCGCAAGCAAAGAGAAAAGCTCAAGGCTTTCAGTAAATTTCTTGGCCGTGTCGGCGTTGCCTTTGATCTCAAACGTGAAGATCGAACCGCCGCCGTTCGGGAAATATTTTTGATAGAGTTCTTTCTGTCTTCCTGTTTCGAGTGAAGGGTGATTGACCTTCTCAACCTGCGGGTGACCGTTCAAAAATTCTACGACCTTCAAAGCGTTATACACGTGACGTTCGACTCGAAGTGAAAGAGTCTCCAGCCCTTGAATTAATAAAAACGAATTAAAAGGAGAAATGCAAGCGCCCTGATCCCTCATTAAAGTAGTCCGGAGCTTCGTAATATATGCTACGTTGCCCGCGGCTTCAGTAAAGACTATTCCATGATAAGAAGGGTTAGGCTTTGAAAGCACGGGGAATTTATCGTTCTGTGCCCAGTCAAAATTTCCTCCGTCAACTACAACGCCGCCCATGACGCTTCCATGACCGCCAATGAATTTCGTAGCTGAATGAACAACGACATCAGCGCCGTATTCAATCGGCCTTAACAGGAACGGAGTCGCGAAGGTGTTATCAATTATCAAAGGCAGGCCGTGCTTGTGAGCAATTTTTGCAATCGCTTCAACGTCAATTACATCAGAATTAGGATTGCCGAGTGACTCTGCATACAATAATTTTGTATTGGGCTTGATAGCCTTCTCAAAATTTTCGGGGTCTGAAGGGTCAACGAAGCTTGCGGAGAGTCCTTGTTCTGGCAAAGTGTTTGCGAAAAGGTTATAAGTTCCGCCGTAAAGATTTACTGACGAGACTATATGATCTCCGGCTGTCGCGATATTCTGAACGGCGTAAGTAATCGCCGCTGAGCCGGAAGCAGTTGCAAGCGCCGCCGCTCCGTTTTCAAGAGCAGCAACTCTTTTCTCAAAAATATCGTTCGTGGGATTCATTAGCCTCGTATAAATATTTCCCGGTTCTGTAAGAGCGAACCGTCCGGCCGCTGTCGCTGAGTCTTTAAAGACGTAAGAAGTTGTAGCGTAAATAGGAACGGCCCGGGAGTCTGTTGCCGGGTCTGCGGCTTCCTGTCCTACATGTAACTGTAGTGTTTCAAATTTATATTTCCTGTCCATTAATTCTCAAGTCCTTTCATGAGAAATAATTTTTTGAAGTCTTAAAGGAGTAGAAAAAATTTTACACGCCTTCAAAAATTTTCGTCAAGGCTAAGACCTTCCGAGCTTGAAAGTTTTGTCGAAGCCCTCGGGGAGATATTTATAGATCAAAATATAAAGGGCGCTGCTCAATCTGTTAAGGACGTGAATAATTTTGAAAGGGTCTTCGTCATTGAATGCCCTGCACGCGCAAAGCTCGGCCTCACGTACTTGAGTCCGTAATAAATTTATAGCGGCGGCTTCCTGTCCCATTTCTAAGCACGGGAGGACGTGGCCAAGCCCGTAAAATTTTTCGGGGAAGTGACTTCTGCGGTGTATCTCTTCGTCATTGAGTCCCCATAAAGATAAATTGCCCGGGAAAATTTCTTCGCGGGCTTCTGATTTTTGAATGAGCGTGATAATTTTTCTAATTTCTTCGAGGTCTTGAATGAAACTTTTATTTGAAGAGCATGCCTGAAAAAAAATTATTTGAGAGTTCAGAGAGTCGAGTTTTCCGCGCAGAGCGATTTGCCCGTGAGATTTAGGGACTCTTTCACGAGCGTTAAAACTTGTCAGCAGCATTTAATCTAATCAAGCTCCTAGAGTTGCGACCATTACGGCCTTGATAGTGTGCATTCTATTTTCGGCTTCGTCGAAAACTTTAGAGCGTTCGCTTTCAAAAACTTCTTCAGTGACTTCGGCGCCTTTGACGGCGGGGAGGCAATGTAAAAAAATCGTACTGTCTTTGCCTGTAGCGTTGAATAATTTTGAATTGACCTGCCAGTCACTGAGGAGTCTGTAGCGTTCTTCTTTGAGGGCCTCTTCGCCCATTGATACCCAAACGTCTGTATAAAGGGCGTCAGCATTTTTCACGGCGTCTGCGGGATTATTGATTATATTAATAGAAGAATCTTTAGCGATAGCTCTGCATTGTTCGAGAAGGTTTTTATCTGGTTCGAGTTCTTTAGGGGAGCTTACGATGTAATTGACTCCCATTTTTGCGCAGCCGATCATGAGTGCGTTGGACATGTTGTTGCGTCCGTCGCCCAAGTAAACTAGCGTGAGGCCTTTGAGCTTTCCGAAGTTTTCTCTAAGGGTCAGGAAGTCAGCGAGAACTTGTGTAGGGTGATCAACGTCGGTGAGTCCATTCCAGACGGGAACGCCGGAATATTTTGCGAGAGCTTCGACGGTTTCCTGTTTAAAACCTCTGAATTCGATCCCGTCGAACATGCGGCCGAGGACTCGTGCTGTATCTTTTACGTCTTCTTTAGCGCCTAAGTGAATATCATTTTTGCCGAGGAACTCCGGGAAAGCGCCTTCGTCGTTACATGCGACAGTGAAGGCGCAGCGAGTCCGGGTTGAAGCTTTTTCGAAGAGCAGGGCGATATTTTTTCCGGCTAAAGAATTTCCGCGAATGCCTGCGCGTTTTTTAGCTTTGAGGTCGGCAGCGAGTGTGAGTAAGTAATCAATTTCGCCCGGAGTGAAGTCCATGAGTGTTAAAAAATTTCTGCCTTTGAGATTAATAGCCATGATTTTTTGAAGCCTCCTGAAAAAATTTTTTGTTAGATTTTAGCATTCCATTAAAAAATTTCAGTCACGTTTCAGTCACGCGTGACAATAGCGTGACAAATTTTTTGTTGTTGTGCTCTTGCCTCCCTAAAAATTTTTTAATAATAACCCCCTCGCCCCTATGTGGCCCTCTCCCCCTTCACAAGGGGCGCAAGGATTTTTTCAGCCTAGCTGAATTGTAAATTAAAAAATTTTTTTAGAGTTTACAATATGAACAAAGCCTGACCTTTAATAAAAAATTTCAGTCACGTTTCTGTCACGCGTGACAATAGCGTGACAATAATAACCCCCTCGCCTCTAGGGGGCTCTCTTCTTTGAAAGCAACCCCCACCGCCGCAAGCGGTTCCCCTCCCCCGGGGGAGGCTAAGATTCTGGGGACACAAAGCCTCCCCTTGGGGAGGTGGCCTGAAGGGCCGGAGGGGGTTGGGTTAGAACAAGAAGGGGAAGTGAAGCCAGAGGGGGTTGTGCTAAAAATTTTTTCAGCCTGGCTGAATTGTAAATTAAAAAATTTTTTTAGAGTTTACAATATGAACAAAGCCTGACCTTTAAGAAAAAATTTTAGTCACGTTTCTGTCACGCGTGACAATAGCGT
>JAFSSV010000147.1 GCA_017450825.1 Synergistaceae bacterium | reverse complement strand
CTCTCTCGTCCCCCCTGTTAAGGGGGGATGTCAACTTGTTGACAGGGGGGTTGCTTTTTAACAGGGGGAACCGCTTGCGGTAGTGGGGGGTGCCTTACAATAGGCCACGAAGTAGCGAGGGGGTTATTTTCAAGTGCTTTTACTATAACAAAATAAGTTACGAAGCTTAACCGGGGCTTTCTCTTCCCTAAAGTGTCAAATAAAAAAATCTCCCCTTAGTTACAAGGGGAGAAAATTTTTTTTTGAATGCTACTCTTCTTCTTCGTCTTCTTTCTTGTGAGCAGCGATAACCTTCTTGGCAATGTCGCCCGGAACTTCTTCGTAATGAGAATATTCCATTGAGAAAGAACCTTCGCCCGAAGTCATTGAACGCAAAATAATCGCGTATCTGAACATTTCAGCTAACGGGCACTGAGCTTTAACTACCTGTAACTTTCCATGGCCTTCAATGCCCATGATACGGCCTCGTCTTGAATTGAAGTCACCCATTACGTCCCCCATGAACTGATCAGGAACAGTAACTTCAACGTCCATTACAGGCTCAAGCAGCACCGGATTAGCGTCCATGATCCCTTTCTTGAATGAAAGGCGCGTCGCAAGCTTGAACGACATTTCGGAGCTGTCAACGTCATGATATGACCCGTAATATAATTCAGCGCTGAAATCTACAACAGGGAAGCCTGCTAACGGGCCGGCTGTCATGTACTCACGCAAGCCCTTCTCAACGGCCGGAATAAAGTTGCGCGGCACCGCTCCACCGACAACGCTGTCGATAAATTCAAAGCCCGCTCCTCTTTCAAGAGGCCTGTAACGGATATAAACATCTCCGTATTGACCGTGACCGCCCGACTGCTTTTTATGTTTGCCTTGAGCTTCGGACATCTTGCGGATAGTTTCACGGTAAGGAACTTGAGGTGTCTTCGTGTCAAGATCGACTCCGTAACGTTCTTTCATTTTCGCAAGAACTATATCTATGTGCATATCGCCCATTCCCGACAAAACATTGTCGCGGGTTTCGGCGTTCTTCTCAAATGTTAAGCTGCAATCTTCTTCAAGAGTCCTTGAGATTGCGTTGCCTAATTTATCTTCATCGGCTCGTGTCTTTGCTATTACAGCGACACTGTAAACGGGTTTAGGGAATTCAATCGGCGCGAACTGTGCAGAGAATCCGCCCTTAGTAGCAAGCGTATTGCCTACCCGGGCGCTTTGTAATTTCGGTATCGCTACGATGTCGCCGGCGATTACTTCTTTAACGTCCTTGCCGTCCTTGCCCGTCATAAGCTTGAAGGAACTTATGCGTTCGTCTTCGCCCTTGTTGACGTTATAAATATTTGAGCCTTCGGACGAAAGAGTCCCGGAGTAGACTCTTATAAAAGATAATTTTCCTACAAAGGCATCGGCCATAACTTTGAAGCACAAAGCAGAGAACGGCGCGTCAAGCTTGGGCTCGACCATAATTTTTTTGTCGCCCTCAAAGGCTTCGACCGCTCCGATGTCTACCGGCGAAGGGAAATAATCCGCTATGAAGTCCATGAACTCATTAACGCCGATATTTGAAATCGAAGACAGCGCGAACACCGGCATTATTCTTTTTGCGGCGATAGCTTTTTCAAAGTCCGTTCGATATCTGCTTGAGGTATAGTTTCGCCTTCAAGATATTTTTCCATTAAGGCATCGTCCATTTCAACGGCGGCTTCGATCAAAGCTTCTTTAGCGCTTTCAGCTTCAGGCGAGTCGCTCTTGAGAACGTCAACGACTCCGGAGAATTTATCGCCCGCTCCTACAGGCAGGAAGACCGGCAAAGCGTTTTGAGAGAATTGCGACTTAATATCAGCTAAAACTTTTTCAAAGTCTGCGTTCTCTCTGTCCATTTTAGACACAACGAAGGCGACGGGCGCGTTATGATGTGCCGCGTACTCCCAAGCCCGGCTTGTCTGGACTTCAATTCCTCCTACGGCGCTCACGAGTATAACGGCCGTATCTGCTACGCGAATAGCCGCGCTCATTTCTCCCGTGAAGTCTGCATAGCCGGGAGCGTCAAGGACGTAAAAAGTTTTGCCCTTTCTCTCAAGCGTAAGCAGTGAAGTACTGATTGAGATGTTGCGCTTCTGTTCTTCTGACTGGAAATCGCTGACGGTGTTGCCGTTTTGGACAGAGCCCATGCGGGTTATATTTCCGTTGTCAAAGAGCATAGCTTCAGCTAATGAAGTCTTGCCTGCTCCGCCGTGTGCACATAATGCGAAGCTCCTTGTGTCTTCGGGTTTACGTACCCCCATAAGAAAAACACCTTCCCTTATAAATTTAATGATTTAGAAATTTTGGTTACTTGTATTATATAGCATTTTTAAAATTCACAATTAATTAGCGTGAAATTCCCCTTGCGAATTATTTTCGGCGTTGTAAAATTTTCTTAATGTCCATTAAATTTAAAAATTTTTACAGGAGGTTTTTTTAATGAAGAAATTTTTGACAGCATTTCTTTTAGTGTGCCTCATTGCTACAGCCGCCGCAGCCGCTGAAAACAAGGTCGGCGTTCTTGCAAAGCTTAACATGACTCCCGAAGAGTATTTGAGATTCGCTTCGGCCAGACGCAACGCAGGCCAGTCACAATTCTTCACAGCCAAGTCAAAAGAAGCTGAAACAGTTTATGTCTATTATGACTCTCTTTCAGCTTTGCAGCTTGCGCTTGAAGCCGGAGATGTTGACGAGATCGAACTTCCCGAGTCCGTAGCTGAATATGTCATGAACATGAGCGGAAAGTTTCATGTGTCGTCAGTCTTAAGGACAACGCCTCTTAACTTGGCCTTCGGTTTCAGAGCAAGCGATGACCCCGTTATCCGTAACAAGTTCAACGAGGCTTTATTATCAATGAAGGCCGACGGGACACTCGCAATTCTTGAAGCGAAATATATTGCTGATCCCGGGCTTGACGAACCGGAGCCGGTGAAATTTGAAAAATTTGATAACGTTGATGTGAAAGTCAAAGTAGCCGTTACGGGCGACTTGCCTCCGATAGACTTCGTAGCCGCGGACGGAACGCCGGCAGGTTTCAATACGGCCGTACTTGCTGAAATCGGCAAACGCTTAAAAATTAATATCGAACTCGTCAATATTGAAGCCGGAGCGCGTGTCGTAAGCTTAACTTCCGGCCGTGTTGACTCTGTCTTCTGGTTCCAGAGCTACAAGAAACTCGACGGCACACAGCCCGATATTCCTCAAGGCGTAGCCCTTTCAGAACCCTACTATCAGTGGAACGAATATTTATATCTCACAAAATAAAAAAATTTTTTTGAAGATAACCCCCTCGCCAGCAAGCTGGCCCTCTCCCCCTTAACAGGGGGCGCAAGGAGTCCTTCGAGATATTCGATTTTTTATATTCTTGCCTCCCATTAGGGAGGCCTTTTAAATTTTATTGCGCGTCAAAAAATTTTTGAATGATGTCTTTTATTTCTTTCAGCGGCAAAGTCTTTAGCATGTGCCGCTCTTTAATTTCTATATCAGTCTTGGCCGTAAGGAACATCACCGGAATATTTTGTGTCTCGGGATTGCTTTTTATTTTTTTCAGAACTTCCGGCCCGTTCATGCCGGGCATCTCGTAATCAAGCAAAATTAAATCCGGCTTGGCCCGCTCCAGAATTTTTAAAGCATTAGCGCCGCCGTTAGCCGGGACAACTTTATAAGAACTGCTCAAGCCTTCACGCAGAGTTCTAAGCATTACGGAGTCATCGTCAACAAGCAGCAGAGTTTTTTGAGTCTCTTCGGAATTTTGAGAAAGCTCCAAAAGTTTTTCGCGTATCTCGTTGGCATTGAAAGGCCGTACAAAAAATTCAGCGCCTTTAATATCAGCGCCGTTAATTTCAGCAAGAGTCCCGAGCAAAAAAATTTTCGCGCCGCTGAAATTTTTTATCTTCTCTGAACTTTCAAGCCCCGACAAGTTTACAAGCACAATTTTTGCCGAGCTTGTGAACTCATCGCCCGAACGCGCCCGGAAAATCTCAAAAGTATCGCCAAGAATTTTTATAAGCATATCAGCTCCCATTGTTGGCCTGTCGCTGATATATAAAATTTTTTGCTTCATGAGTCTAAAATTTTTTTCTCCCTTCGTTATGAATTATAGTGAACACAATTTATTTTCTATATAACCCTCCGCCTTCTTTGGTACCTTCCCTTTTTTTAAAACAACCCCCTCCGACCTCCCTTCGGAGCCTTCAGCGTGCTTCGCGACCGGCCACCTCCTTTTTCTTCTACCCTCAACCCCTCCGGCCTCACTTCGTTCGGCCACCTCCCCTTTTAAAAAATTAACCCCTCCGGTTCGCTTCGCTCACCACCTCCCCTTTCAGGGGAGGCAAGGGACGTAGCCGGAATAGAAGGACTCTCTCGTCCCCCCTGTTAAGGGGGGATGTCAGCTTGCTGACAGGGGGGTTACCTTACAAGAGGGCCAACTTGTTGACAGGGGGGTTGCTTTTTAACAAGGGGAACCCGCTTGCGCCTGTGGGGGTTGCCTTACAAGAGGGCCAGCTTGCGATGAGGGGGTTATTCTAAACAGTGTGTTTACTTATTAATCGCCTTTTCGAGTCCTTCCCAGTCTGCACCGTCTGCACAGGTTGCAATTATATTAAAGCGCTCGGCTTCAGCCGCCGGGATTTTATATTGACGTAACATGTTTATAATTCCGTCCACTGAATCGCTGTCGAACATAGAGGCAAATTCTTTTATTGCCTCGTAAGCTTCGTAAAGTCTTTCAACTGAAATTTCTTCGGCCGACTCGTCCTGTTTATAGAGCGGCGCAAGTTTATCTAAATAAGTTCTATAGTTCGATAATAAATCCGGCGTTAAATCTTTTATCGAGTCAACATCGTTATTATTCCCGCAGTCTTCAAGATACGCCGCCTGTGAAGAAAGGCCGGACGCTCCTATCAAACGCGCCGAACTTTTAAGCGCATGAACTTTAATCGTATAATTTTTAATATCGTTCTCGTTAAAAAATTTTTCAATCGCAGTTAAATTATTATTTATTGAGTTCCAGAACTGTTGAAGAGTCTTTTCAAGTATCGACTCCGTCGCGCAGTTCTTAATAGCTTCGGAGTAATCCAGCCCTTCGGTCTTGTCATAAAATTTTTCAAGCTCAGACTTTTCTTTTGCTTGTTCTTGAGCTGAAGTTTCGTCAAGGCCGGAAGATTCTTTCTGCAAAATAATTTTTTCAGGCGGAAGATATTTTGTAAGCGCCGCCTCAAGCGTTGAACCTTCAACAGGCTTAGAAAGATAATCAGTGAAGCCTTCTTCTAAATATTTATTTCTTGCACCGCTCACCGCGTCAGCAGTAAGACAGATAACCGGCGTTTCAAAATTAAGCCCGTCCGTTTGGGCGCGAATATTTTTCAGAGTCTGTGTGCCGTCCATGATAGGCATTCGCTGATCCATTAGAATTAAATCGTATTTATTTTCTTTTGTAAGATTCAGCGCGTCTGTTCCGCTCAGAGCCGTATCGAGTTTTATTTCGGTCTTGCTCAAAAGGCCCTCTATAACCGTGAGATTCATATCAGTATCATCGACTACAAGTATATTAGCTTCGGGAGCTTTGAAAGACTCCTGATAAGCTTTCATGTTATGAACGTAGCGGGTAAATTTATCGTGAAAATTTCCTATAGGTTCGGCTGAAATAATTTTTTGCGGCAAGTAAATCGTAAAGGTCGAGCCTTTGCCGTATTCGCTTTGAACTTCAATCTCGCCGTTCATAAGCTGCAAAAGATTATGAGTGATCGAAAGGCCAAGGCCGGTACCTTCGACCGTATTATTCTGAACGAGATCAATACGCTCAAATTTTTTAAAGAGCTTGGGTATGTCTTCTTCTTTGATTCCGATCCCTGTGTCGCTGATTTTGAAGACGAGATTAATTTTTGCGCGGCCGTCCTCGTCAAAATCTTTTTCGCCGCTGACGCTCAAGGATACGCTCCCTTCGCGGGTATATTTAACGGCGTTGTTAAGAACGTTAGTGACGACTTGCCGGACTCTTACTTCATCGCCGTATAAACCATCGGGCAAATTTTCGTCAACAGTAACATTAAATTTCAAATCTTTCTGTCTTGCCTTGAAGACTATCATATTAGTAACGTCATTCAAGACCGAACTTAATTTGTAATCGCTTTCAGCTATTTCCATTTTGCCGGCTTCGATTTTTGAGAAGTCGAGAATGTCATTAATAATTGAAAGCAAATTTTTTCCGGCGCTTTCAACGTTGCGGGCGTAAGTTGTGATTCTGTCGCTTGTGCTTTCACGAATAATCATTTCGTTCATGCCCAAGACGGCATTAATAGGAGTTCTTATCTCGTGGGACATGTTAGCAAGGAATTCACTCTTGGCTGAATTTGCCCGGCGTGCCTGCTGCATTGCGGCCTGTGCAAGCTCAAGGGCTTCTTCTAATTGTTCGTTGCGTTCCTGCTGCTCACGGTGAAGGCGTGTAGTATCTGAAACAAGAATAATATAAAATCCCGGGTTGACCGCGTAAAAATTAAATTGCTTGTTAAAAATTTTGCCGTCTATAGCGCAATCAATATTGACTTCATAGAGGGCGTTGCGTTGAGTCCCGAAGGCAATCGAGTCGGGCGCTAGGGCGTGAGCCATTGAAGCCTTTTGAGAGTCTGTGCCGTGAAGTATCGGGATAATTTCCTCGTGAATATAAGAATTAAAATTATCATGCGTGCCCTTGGGCAAGATACTTCCTTCAGGAAGATTCTCGCTCACAGTAACGTGATATTTCCCAATAGCCATGTAAGCAATCATTTCAAATTGCCTCACGAGAATTTTATCTACTATAGTCTGATAGACTTTTGAATTATTGCATTCTCTTTCAGTTATGAAGGCTACGACTCGTCCGGTTAGAGGGTTGCGGGTCATAGTAGCTGAAAATTCTACGTAACAGATTCCTCCGTTCTCACGGCGCGACAATAAGACCTGCTTGCTCGCGATCTTGCCTTTGATATAAGCGTCAAGGAGTCCGTCAACGCCGAAGGCTTCCAGAAATTTTCGGCGCTCAATAATATTTATATAATTCTTGGCCCGCTTGCTAAGCATTTCAGAATATTTTTTGTTGCCTTTATCGCTCTTGAACAAATCCCGGCCTCGTATCTCTTCTAAAATATCGAGCGTCAAATCCGCCCGGAACATTCCAAGCGTAAATTTATCCTGATGATAAAAATTCTGGCCTATAGAGTCATAGCTTGTTCTGATTTTTTCTTCGTAATTTTTGAAAAGCGTTATATCTGAAAAAGTTAAGTAAGTATAATTTTCATTCCCGATCTTTAGAAAAGCATAATGAACGTCACACCAAATAATATTATTTTTAGCCGTTATCTTTCTAATTTGAATATGGTGACTCTTATCCGGGGCCTCGTGATGTTCAAGCATATATTGAACGAGCGGCCGGTCTTCCGGAAAGACTATATCTTCAAAATTTCCGGTTGAGTTAAAGCGAGTCGAATTATCTTGAGTATCTTCCATCATTGTGGCGTACTCTGGAGAAATGAAAACTGCTTCGGGCTTGCCGCCGTCAAGGACGTGGATCAAGATTGCCCTGTTTCCTAATTGTTTAATGGTCTCAATAAAATTTTTTTGTTGTTCGTCTTGCTGGCACATAAGATACTCAGAACTCCTTTTAATTTTGCGAGATGCTGTAATTATACACAATAAAAAAAGACAGGACTTAAAAAAATCCTGTCTTTTTTAAAATTTATCGCTAGGATGGTTTTATAGCTTTATTATTTTTTCTTGGGAGCAGATTTTTGCGGCAAGGCTTTGCGTGAGCTCTTGCTTGCGCCTTCGTGCTCAATCTTGAACTGCGATAAAGACTCTGTGATGCTTTCAACGAGTCCGGTCTGATCGACAGCGCCCTGTGCAGCGCGTTCGGCGATCATTGCGGTTTCGTCCATATCGTTCTTAATGCTTTCAAGATGTTCAAGAATTTCTGTTGTAGCCTTTGTAACGTTGTCGATACCGGCGGCGATTTCACGGCTTGAAGCTGCCTGCTCTTCGGCAACTGCGGCGATGTTCTGAATTCTATCGTTGGCCTTGTCGATCTGGCTCATAGCTTCAGCGAGTGAATCCTGAGCGCCGTTTGCCTTCTCTGTTGTCTCGTCGAGCAAGACTGAAGTTTCATCGCTTGAAGTCTTTGTTTCGCGTGCGCTTGTCTGTAAGGACTCGATCAAGCCTCTTACGTTTTCGGCGGCGCGGCTGGACTCTTCAGCAAGTTTTCTTACGGACTCGGCGACGACTGCAAATCCGCGGCCTGCTTCGCCTGCTCTTGCGGCTTCGATAGCGGCGTTAAGGGCTAACAGGTTAGTCTGATCTGCGATTGAGGCAATGTCGCCAACGAATTCGGAAATCTTGTTGACGCTTTCAACGAGTGCCTGAAGTTTCAAGCCGCTTTCTTTTGTCTTCTTCTGGAGCAGGTCGATATTCGTGATAGCCTCTTTAACCGTATCAACTGCTTTGCCTGTTACTGTCGTCATGTTGGAAATAAATTCGGCGCAGTCCGTAGCAGCCTGAGCGCTTGTCATGGAGGCGGCGGACATTTCTTCTGTTCCGGCGTTGCTTTCCTGTAATGACGAAGAGTTGCTTTCCATTAATTTAACAACGTTAGAAACGCTTGAACGAACGTTGTTAGCGTAGTCAAGGTTCTTGCCAGCGTCTTCTTTCATAGCTGAAGACTTCTCATGGCTTTCTAACGCAAGGCCGCGAATATCAGCGATAGCCGTGCTGAGTGAGAAGAACATTTCCGAAAGCGCGTCGCCAAGTTCGCCGAGTTCGTCCTTGCCTACATAATTGAAGTCATCGCGAACGATTGACATATCGCCGTTGCTGGCATTGCCGCAGAGTTCGACAACGCGGCCAAGAGGTTTGGAAATCGACTTGGAAATATAAAGAGCGATGCCTACGCCGATAAAGATAGCCGCAACTGCTAATGAGATTAAAAGAAGCATAGTGCTTCCCAATGCGTCATAAGTTGCCTGTGAAAGGTCAACGATTCTTTGAGTTCCAGCGTCAGTAATCTTGTTTGAAATATTAACAAGGTTAAGTCCCGCAGAAAGCAGCTCAGCGAACATTGGTTCAGTCTGTGTGAAGGAGGTCAAAACGTCATTAAAGCCGTTCTTTAAAGTTGTGAAAGTTCCGCGGCCGGCTGTCATGATGTCACGAACTTCTTTGAAGCGTGAGCCTTCGTAGAATCTGTTGTACAAGTTCTCGCCGTTGACTAACTGCTGAACTATATCGTTCATCATTTTCGCGTCTCTTGTGTTAAGAGCGACAGCATAATTTCTGGCTGTGACAGCAAATGCGGTCATCAGAGCTTCGGCCTGTCTTATACGGTTGACATCAGTTTCAAAGTCTGCGCCCTCGAGATTTGTCTTGAGTTTGTCGAGCGTGATTTGATACTGCATATCAATAACGCTTGTTAAAAGTTCGATCATCTTGTCGATCTCTTTATTAAGCGTCACTGAAACCGTACGCTTTGTGCGGATCATTTGAAAAGCTTTGTTGGCTGTATTCTCGGCGGTGCGTAACAGATTTTCCATCTCGGCCAAGTTTGAAAGACTCGAAAGCGTAGGATTTTGGGCGTACATTTGCTTGCCTTTGTCTATCAAGCCCCGCAGCGAAGCAAAATACCCGGTCAAGCGTTCAATATCGTTATCGCTTTCAGAGAATTTTAAATCTCTTACGACGGCCCTTATCCAGCTTATGTTATTGGTTAGTTCGACAGCAAGCTTGACTGTGTTGTCAACGACAAGCTGTAAGTACTGAACGTCTGACTGGACGGCTGAAATACTTGTCCATGAAAAGAATACCGCGACTCCGAAAAGCAAAAGGACAATTCCGAAGCCTATAGTGAGCTTACCTGTAATTTTGAAATTGTTTAACATGTTAAAAAAGACTCTCCTTGAGAAATAATAAAAATTAAAATTTTTTTTGAAAAAACTCTGACCCTATTAGCGCGACGCTTTGACAGCATTATAATTCAGGGGCAATCCCCTCCTTCGCCATAAACCACGAAAGAGCCGCAAAGGTCTTCGAGTCTCTAATTTTTCCGTTTTTAATCATGACCGGTATATCTTTGAAAGGAATTTCGCATACCGAAACATTTTCGTCTTCGTCTTGAGGTAACGAGGCTTTCTCAAGCCCTTCGGCTAAAAATAAAGTGAAAAGCTCCGTACAAAAACCCGGCGACGCGTAGAACTTGCCGATGTTATAAAGCTTGCTGGCTTTTACGTTAAGTTCTTCCTGCATTTCGCGCTCGGCGGCCTGCGCTGGGTCTTCGCCTTGTTCGATAAGTCCTGCGCATACTTCTAAAGTTTCTTCGTGGACGGCGTAACGGTATTGCCGGACTAGCAATACGGTTTGTCGATCCGTCACGGCAAGCATTCCCACCGCGGATTTATGCTCGACAACTTCACGGGTTGCAATATGCCCTGAAGGTGTACGGACATCGTCACAACGTACGCTGAGAATTTTTCCGTCGAAGATTCGATTTTCTTTTACGCAGACTTCTTCAATATTTGCTCCTGTTTTTTGCGGCATAAGAACACCTGCCCTTTAAATTTTTTTTATAAAAGATTGGCATTAATTATAACGCATAAAAAAACAATCTGAAAGGCAATTACTAATTAAAAAAATTTTTTCAGACATACCCCCTTCCGCCTTCACTCCAACACACTCCTTTTTTTAAATAAACCCCCTCCGGCCCTTTGGGGCACCTCCCCTTACACCGGGGAGGCAAGAGCGTAGACAGCATAGACCATCTCGAAGAAATCCTTGCTCCCCCTGTGAAGGGGGAGAGGGCCACGTAGTGGCGAGGGGGTTATTTATAAAAAGAAAGGGGGGAAGAGGGCCAGCTTGCTGTTCGCAATCGGGTTATTAATAAAAATTTTTTAGCAAAGCCCCTTCCGCCTTCACTTCGTATATGTCACGCACATGTCACGCGTGACAGAAGCGTGACAAAAATTTTGGGGCAAAGGCTAGCTGAAACAAAGTCTTTATTAAGACTGTATAATGACTTAAAAATTTTCAGGGAGAAAAAATTTTTCATGCTCATAAAATTATTCAAAGACTTTTTAAAATTCGGCTGCTTTACTTTCGGCGGCGGCTGGAGCATCGTCGCTCAAATGAAAATGCTCTATGTCGATCAGGAAAAATCTTTAAAGAACGAAGAGCTTTTAGACTTAACGAGCATAGGGCGCTCATTGCCCGGAACAATGATCGGAAATATAGCTATGTTTTACGGGCACAGAGTCGCAGGGTTTTGGGGCGGAGTCGCTTGCGTCTTCGGAATGATAACAGTACCAATGATTATTTTAATTCTTATTACAAGTTTCTACACGGCCTTTCAAAATAATTTATGGGTTGCAGCAGCAATGAAAGGCGTAAGAGCTTCAGTCGCGCCGATAATCTTGGGCGCATTGCTCGGAATTTTAAAAGGAGCGTTCAAGGTCACGCCGTGTATAGCCGTAGCGGCGGCAATGTTCGCGCTGTATTTTTTCCTGCGGGTCAGCTGTGTATGGCTCGTAATTATCGGCGCTGTACTCGGGCTTTTAATATCTGAATATTATGAGAGGGTGAAGGGCTTTGATGTTACTGCTTGAATTATTCTGGAGCTTCGTAAAAATCGGCTTCACAAGCTTCGGCGGACTCTCCATGATCCCTTTGATCTCAAGTGAAATGATCTCTCACGGCTGGATGACCGCCTCCGAAGTTTCTGATATTGTCGCTATCGCTGAAATGACTCCCGGGCCTTTGGGTTTGAACTGCGCAACGTACGCAGGAATGAGGGCCGCAGGTTTGCTTGGAGCCTTTGTCGCTAACATGGGCGCGCTTGCTCCTACGTTCACGCTGTGTGCGGTCGCGGCGGTCTTCTTTGAACACTTCAAAAATAATAAACGCCTCGGACAGATTATGATCGGAGTCCGTCCTGCCTGTGTCGGAATGGTCGCCGGAATAATAATTGATTTAATGCTCGCGAATTATACAGACGGGAATTTGAAAATTCATTGGCCTTCGCTGGCATTGGGAGGCATAGATTTAATTCTGCTTTTAAAATTTAGAATTTCAATCCCTAAAGTAATTTTGTTCAGCGCCTTGGCCGGAATAATTTTGTTCGGCTTTTTGGGACTATAAAGAAAGGCATTATATAAAATGAAGAAAGAAAATCTTGAAAAAATAATTTCATTGCGTCATGAACTTCACGAATTCCCGGAGCTTTCACTCCATGAGGCAAAGACAAAACGAAAGCTCATGGATTTCTTAGAAGTTAATACGAGCTTCGCCGTTATAGACTGCGGAAAATATTTTTACGCGTCTAAATATATCGAAGGCACGAAGGCTGTAGCTTTCCGGGCTGATATGGACGCGCTCCCGATTAATGAGCCGCTTGAAATTCCTTACGCCTCAAAAAATCCCGGAGTCTCTCACAAGTGCGGGCATGACGGACACTGCGCGGCACTCTGCGGCCTTGCCCTTGAGCTTGATAATTTAAATTTAAAACGTTCGGTGTATTTAATCTTTCAGCACGCCGAAGAGATCGGACAAGGGGCCCGGGAATGTTCGGAGCTTTTAAGAGAAAGAAGTATCAGTGAGATTTACGCCTTTCATAACTGGAGCGGCTGGCCGGAGAATAGCATAGTAATTCGCGAAGGGCTTTGCCAATGTGCCTCGGCTGGACTCACTATAAAATTTATTGGCAAAAGTTCTCACGCCTCCGAACCTGAAAAAGGAATCAATCCGGCTTACGCTATAGCGAGTCTTGTAAATAATCTTGAAAAATTTTCAGCGGGCGATGTCTTATGTACGGTCGTGAATATAAAGCTAGGCGAAAAAAATTTCGGTATCTCACCGGGCGAAGGCGAAATCTCTTTGACTGTCCGTGCAACTCGTGAGGAAGATATGAGAACTTTCAGAAACGCCCTTGTAAATTTTGCCGAACGCCTCGGACACGAACATAATATTCAAGTTGAATGCAAGAGCTTTGATTATTTCCCTGAAACATTGAGCGACTCGCCCTGCGTAAAAAAAATCAGCAAGGCCGCAAATAAACTCGGCCTGAAAATTATCAACATGCCCGAAGCTATACGAGCTTCGGAAGATTTCGGCTTTTACACAAAACAGATTCACGGCGCAATTTTTTATATAGGCAACGGGGAAAGCTGGCCGGCGATTCATACGGCTGAATATGATTTCAATGACAGGATACTGGAAACTGCGACAGAAATTTTTAAAGAGATAGCACTATCGTAGCAACCCCTCCGCAAAAAAAACCTCCCTCAAAGGGGAGGCTTTTTTTATTTATTACTTACTTATTTCAAAACTCCGAGCGCTGCATGAGCGGCGGCTATTCTTGCGACAGGAACTCTGAACGGTGAGCAGCTCACGTAGTTCAAGTTCACGCTGTGACAGAAGGCAATGCTTGCGGGGTTGCCGCCGTGTTCGCCGCAAATTCCTACAGACATTCCAGGGTTCACGCTGCGGCCCTTCTCGACGGCCATTTTAACAAGCTGGCCGGGGCCGTCCCTGTCAAGTTCAGCGAAGGGATTTTCTTTGAAAACTCCCTTGTCAATGTACTGGAACAGGAATTTATTTTCAGCGTCATCGCGTGAGTAGCCGAGTGTAGTTTGAGTCAAGTCGTTAGTTCCGCATGAGAAGAACTGCGCGTACTCTGCTAACTGATCGGCAACAAGCGCGGCTCTTGGAATCTCAATCATAGTTCCAACGAGATAATTAAATTCAACGCCGGACTCTTTCTTGATTTCGGCGGCTATCCTGTCGGCCATTTCCCTAAAGAATTTCATTTCGGGCTTTGTTCCTACCAACGGGATCATTACTTCGGGCTTGACCGTCAAGCCTTCTTTAGTTAAATCTACGACGGCCTCGAAGATTGCCTGCATCTGCATCTCGTAAATCTCCGGGTAGATCATTCCAAGGCGGCAGCCTCTGAAGCCTAACATCGGGTTGTTCTCGTGGAGCTGATGGACTCTTTCAAGAGTTTCGTTAAGCTCTTTAGCACGAGCTGAATCCGGCGCGACTGTCTTTAATTCTTCGAGAATGTTGGGTTCTTTCGGTAAGAACTCATGAAGTGGCGGGTCAAGAAGTCTGATAATGACCGGCAAGCCTTCCATAGCCCTAAAGATTCCTGTGAAGTCTGCTTTCTGCATGACCTTTAATTTTGCTAATGCGTCCTTGCGTCCTTCGCGTCCTTCGGCGCTGCCTGTAAGGGCTACGATTAAGCGCTGCATTACGGGGAGTCTGTCAACACCCATAAACATATGTTCAGTTCGGCAAAGCCCAACGCCTTTAGCTCCGAATTCACGGGCGCGCTTTGCATCTTCGGGAGTGTCGGCGTTCGTCCAGACCATTAACTTTGCGTTTTCATCGGCCCAGTCAAGAATCTTTTTAAAGTCGTCAGTGAAAGTTGCGTCTACCATTTTTGCTTCACCGGCTAAGAAGTTTCCTGTCGTGCCGTCAACAGTAACCCAATCGCCTTTCTTGAAGACTCTATCTCCGACCGTGAGAGTCTCTTTCTCAACGTCAATGACTGCTTCTTCGCAGCCGCATACAGCCGGCTTGCCCATGCCGCGGGCAACAACAGCAGCGTGAGAAGTCATGCCGCCGCGCGACGTTACAACGCCGTTTGACGCGAATAAGCCGTGAATATCATCAGGGCTTGTTTCGGGGCGGGCAAGGATTGTAGGCTTGTTAGCGCGTGCCCATTCCTCGGCCTCGTCAGCAGAGAAGACTAACATTCCTGCTCCTGCTCCGGGGGACGCGGGAAGGCCTTTAGTAATTACATCTTGCTTTGCGCTCTTGTCGACTTGTCTGTGTAAAAGCATTTCGACCTGTTCGGGGGAGACTCTTGTTACGGCTTCGGCGGGAGTGATCAAGCCTTCCTTGACCATATCGACAGCGACTTTGACGGCGGCGCTTGCTGTACGTTTGCCGGCGCGAGTCTGGAGAAGGAATAATTTTCCGCGCTCAATCGTGAACTCTATGTCCTGCATTTCACGATAAGTTTTTTCCAAGTGACTCGTAAGTCTGCAAAGTTCTTTGTAGATCTCCGGCATTTTCTGTTCAAGCTCGGCGATAGGCATAGGAGTTCTGATACCGGCGACAACGTCTTCGCCCTGAGCGTTGATTAAGAATTCGCCGTAGAGTTTATTCTCACCGGTTGAAGGGTTGCGCGTGAAGCATACGCCTGTCCCGCAATCGTCGCCGAGATTTCCGAAGATCATAGCTATAACGTTTACGGCCGTTCCTAAATTGTCATCGATCTTGTTGATCTTTCTGTAAGTCACTGCTCGCGGAATGTTCCAGCTCTTGAATACTGCTTCGATAGCGCGGCGGAGCTGTACCCAAGGATCTGAAGGGAAGTCATTGCCTGTAGCTTTCTTGTAAATTTCCTTGTACTCTCCAATTAATTTCTCAAGGGCTTCGGCGGGAATTTGATAATCATGAGTTGCTCCTGTAGCCTTTCGAGTCGCGGCCAAGGCACCTTCAAATAAATCGAAATTAACTTCGTCAACGACACTGGAGAACATTTGAATGAATCTCCTGTACGAGTCAAAGGCGAATCTCTTATTGCCGGAGCTTTCAGCGAGTCCCTTGACTGTCTCGTCATTGAGGCCGAGATTAAGAATTGTTTCCATCATACCGGGCATGGAGATCGGAGCGCCGGAACGAACGGATACAAGCAAAGGATTTTTTCCGTCGTTGAAGCCTTTGCCGGTTTCTTTTTCGAGCTGGGCGACAGATTTTTTCACGTCGTCCCAAACTTCGTCCATGATGCCGGGGTTCTGCATATACTTGCGGCATACTTCGGTTGTCAAAATGAATCCCGCAGGAACAGGAAGGCCGGACTGTGCCATCTTGCAAAGGTTAGCCCCCTTGCCTCCAAGTAATAAACGCTTGTCGCCGTCGCCGTCTCTCAAGCTGTAGACGTAACGGTCATTTGAATTTGACATAATAAATCACCTCATTAAAAAAAGATTTTTGGAACGTTTTTTAATTATAAAGACTTTCTGAAAAAAATCATTACCTCCGGCCTATCTTCGGCACCTCCTTTTTAACTGCAACCACCTCCGACCTCCATTCGGTCAGCCACCTCTCCTTTTAAAAAATTAACCCCTCCGGTTCGCTTCGCTCACCACCTCCCCTTTCAGGGGAGGCAAGGGACGTAGCCGGAATAGAAGGACTCTCTCGTCCCCCTATTAAGGGAGGATGTCAACTTGTTGACAGGGGGGTTGCTTTTTAACAAGGGGAACCGCTTGCGGTGGTGATGGGTGCTTTTTAACAAGAGGGCCAGCTTGCTGGCGAGGGGGT
>JAFSSV010000146.1 GCA_017450825.1 Synergistaceae bacterium | reverse complement strand
CTGAAAAGAAAATAATTTTTTCCAACATAGACATGTCCGGACGTGCCGCAACGTGATATTTAATTGCGTTTAGTGCATTTCTGTTCTTTAATCCAAATTCATGTTCTGCAATCACTGCACTAATTTCTGCGTGCATATTTGCTGGATAACGAAAACTGAATTCACTAATCTTATATTCGTATTTATCTGCGATAGCCTTCATTTCATCAATAGTTAAATCCTTTGCGATGTCATGAAGCATAGCTGTTATCCAAGTAATATCTATGTCAAGATCATAACATTCAGCAAGGGGAAACAGCCATATCTGTCATGCTGCGGGTGTGTAAAAAACGATTTTCAGATTCACATTCCTTTATTTTCGTAATTATTGCTTTCTTATCAATGAGCATTGATAATTTACCTTCCTTTGCTGAAGCGAAATATATGAAACACGTAAAATCAAAAAAACTGTACTACCCACAATCGGATTATACCTCCTGTAAAAAATCTTGTGAATTGTACCCTCCCCCCAGCCATAATGTCAAGCTCACTGCTATAGACTGAATTAAGACCTTCTATACAATTCAGATAATTTGAAAATCAAAAAACTCGGAGTATTTTATTTTCCTCCGAGTCTTCGTAAAAATTTTAGAAAGGAATTTAGAACACAGCGTAGTCGCTGTCTTTAGGATCTGCTATGAACATATGCCCGGGAGCATGTGTGATAGCAAATTCGGGCTTGGCCGCCATGATGACCGCTTGAGGAGTTACACCGCAGGCCCAAAACACCGGAACTTCACCGGGCTTAATCTCTACAGCGTCACCAAAGTCGGGCTTGTCGATGTTCTTAATGCCTATCGCAGCCGGATCGCCTATATGAACGGGCGCACCGTGAACCGCCGGAAATCTTCCCGTACATAACACGGCCTTCGTGACTAGTGCCGCAGGTATCGGGCGCATTGATACAACCATAGGGCCGCTTAAACGCCCCGCGGGTTTGCATTGAATATTAGTCACGTACATTGGAACGTTACAGCCGCATTCAATATGCCGGACAGGGACATTCGATTGAAGCAAAGCACCTTCAAACGAGAAGGAACAGCCGATTAAAAATCCTACAAGGTCATCACGCCAATATTTCTGAACGTCTGTAACTTCGTCAACGAGTTCGCCGTTCTTCCAGACCCTGTAACGCGGAAGATCTGTAGCAATGTCAGCGCCGGGGGCAATTAATTTCGGTTCTCTTTGTCCAAGCTCCGTAACGTCAAGAATAGGACAGGGCTTCGGGTTTCTTTGAGCAAAGACTAGAAAATCGAAGGCCAGATCTTTCGGAAGGACGGCTAAATTTGCCTGCACATAGCCTTCACACATTCCGGACGTTGGGCGATCCCATTCGCCGGCTCTGATCATCTTGCGGACTTCTTTAGGACTGTAAGCAGCATAATCGCTCGGTTTTGTCATTGTTAAGTCATCTCCCTTGAAAATTTTTTAAAATAAATCTCTAAGAGGCACGATTTCAATTCCTGCCTCAATTAAACGTTTACGCAACGTCTGCGCCATTTCTACAGCAGAAGGCGAGTCCCCGTGCAAGCAAATTGAATGAGGTCGAAGATTAATTACAGTTCCGTCAATAGCTTCGAGGACACCTTCCTTGACCATTCTAATAACGCGCTTGGCGGCGACTTCGACATCTTTAACGAATGCGCCTTCCATTTTTCGCGGAACTAGTGAGCCGTCATTCATGTAGCCTCTATCGGCGAATGCTTCAGCGGCGTAGGGGATTCCTAATTTTTCGGCGGCCTCGTCAAATTGTGAACCTGCAAGGCCCATGAGAATCAAATTACCTCCGGCATCTTTGACGGCTTGAGCAATCGCTAGGGCTTCTTCGTGTTTTTTTGCGGCGGTGTTGTACATAGCTCCATGAGGTTTGACGTGCTGTAATTTAATTCCTTGAGCTTCACAGAATGCCCTTAACGCTCCGATTTGATAGAGTGTATCTGCATAGAGTTCATCAGGTGAACAGTTCATGTTGCGGCGGCCGAAGCCTTTAATATCCGGGTAAGCCGGGTGAGCGCCTACTGCGACTCCTGCGGCGGCCGCGTCCTTTACGGTCTTCTGCATGACTAAGGGATCTCCGGCATGAAATCCGCAGGCAACGTTAGCCGAAGACACGAAAGTTAAAACATCGGAGTCGCGTCCCATTTTCCAAGCGCCGAAGCTTTCACCTAAGTCACTATTTAAATCAACTTTAAATGTCATAAAAATCTTTCTCCTTTCTGAAAAAAATAATAACCCCCTCGCCACTTCGTGGGCCTCTCCCCCAACCCTTCCACCGCAAGCGGTCCCCCTTCCCTTACAGGGACGGCTGGGGCGCAAGGATTTCTTCGACATCTTCTATTTTTGCTACACCCTTGCCTCCCCTGAAAGGGGAGGTGCCTGAGTGAAGCGAAGGCGGAGGGGTTGTAGTTAAAAAAGGGGAGATGCCGGTCGCATAGCACACCGAAGGCTCTGCAAGGAGGTCGGAGGGAAGGGGTTTGCTTTCCAAACAGGCCGAGCTTGTCCGGCCTCCCTTTAAAGCCTTTCCCAAGTTACGAAAAATTTTTCGCCGTTGACTGTTATATTCATTGCGCCGCTTTGAGCTTGAGAAATTTTTGCGGTGGTTTGAGCTGGAACTTGAGGAGTCTGGACAGAAAAATTCTTTACGTAATCTCGAAGGGAATTCAAAGCCCGGGCTTCAGTTTTAGAAATTTCTATGCCTTGCTCTTGAGTTATCTCTGAAAATCTCACGGCCGAGCCGGGCAAGAATTGACTCAATCGCGCAACATCCAGAGCATGAACAACTCCGATTTTCACATAGCCGCCTGTTGTCTGTCTGTCGGCCATCATTACAATCGGAACGCCTTGGCCGGGAATCTGTACAGCGCCCATAGGTATAGCGTCTGAAACTATATCAGGGCCTTTGACGTGTTCGATTATTGAGTCGCTTTGAAGTCTTGTGCCCATTCTGTCCGACGAAGGAGAAATTTTATATTCAGTGCTGAAAAAAGTTTTTATGCCTTCGGGCTTAATATAATCATCCTGCGGGCCTAAGACAGTTCTCAAAGGCTTATCGGCTGAATAATCGGGGCGCAGATTTTCCGGACAGGAGACTCCGGCATTAAAGCCTCCCTGCTGGCCTGTAGAAAGCTCGTCATTTTGGGCTAACTTTCTTCCTTCGAGTCCGCCTATTCCGGCCTTCATGTAAGTACTTCTGCTTCCCATTACGACCGGGACATCTATTCCTCCGCTCACGCAGAGATAAGCCCGCAAGCCCGAACCGCAAGGCCCTCCCCAAGTTAAAACATCTCCAGCCTTGACGTTTATGACAGTCCAGTTGGAAATTTTTTGACCGTTTAATTTTGGCTGAAGGTCAGCACCGGTTATCGCTATAGCTCCGTTGCCTTCTTTGAATAAAACGGTCGGGCCTGTCATGGTCATTTCTAAGGCGGCGGCGTTGTCTGGATTGCCGAGCAAAATATTTCCGCGTATCAAAGCTGGAGCATCCATAGCTCCGCTTACCGGAATTAATATAGATTTATAGCCCAATCGGCAAATATATTTAAAGCTTGTTAAATGGCAGGGAGCTTTAATTAAAAGCTTCATTTATTTCTTGTACCCCTTTT